>NZ_JBHYJD010000045.1:0-90649 GCF_042740555.1 Nonomuraea sp. NPDC059007
GGGGGGCGTTCTCCCGCGCGGACTGCGGGGGGGGGGCGGACGTGGGGGCCCGCGCGGTGCTGGGCGGGGGCGGCGCCCACGACAGGACCTGCCCGCACGAGGCCGCCGCGAAGACGGCGGCAGCGCTGGGCACCGAGCAGCACACCGTGCCGGGCGCCGGTCACCTGCCCATGGCCGAGGCGCCCGAGCCGACCGCCGCCCTGATCGCGAGCGCCTGGAGGCGGCGATGAGGAACGGCCCGGCGACAGCGGCCGGGCAGACGGCGCGTGTGGGCGTGGGCTTCCGGGTGGGCCTCGCCGCCAGCTCCTTCGGCGTGCTGGCGGCGCTGCTCACCCCCGCGCAGATCCTGCTGCCGCTGCAGGCCGCCGAGCTGGGCGGCGCGTCCAAGGCGGGCACGCTGGCGCTGGTCTCCTCCTTCGGCGGCCTGGCCGGTATCGTCGCCGCCCCGCTGGTCGGCATGGTCTCCGACCGCACCCGGTCCAGGTACGGCAGGCGCCGTACCTGGGTGCTGGCCAGTGCGGCGGCCGGGGCGCTCGGGCTGGCCGGTCTGGCCGCGGCGACCAGCGTCCCGGCGCTGATCCTGGCCTTCGGCGTGCTCCAGATCGGTATCGGCGGCGTGATCGCCAGCTCGCTCGCCCTCGTCTCCGACCAGGTGCCGCGGCGGCAGCGGGGCGAGGTCTCCGCGGTGTTCGGCGTGGCCGGCGCGCTGTCCCCCGTCTTCGGCGCCTGGGTGTTCAGCCTGCTGGGTGGCGACGTGCCCCGCGCCTACCTGGTGCTCGGCGTGCTGATGCTGGGCGGCGGGCTCCTGCTGCTGGTCACCGTCCGCGAGCCGTCCAGCAGCTCGGACGCGGTCCGCCCGTGGGACTGGCAGGAGTGGCTGGCCTGTCTGCGGCTCAGCCCGCGCCGCGACCCCGACCTCGGCTGGATGTGGCTGACCCGGTTCCTGGTCTTCCTCGGGCTCGCGCTCTCGCTCGGCTTCGGCCTCTACTGGGTGCAGGAAGTACTCGGTCCCGGCGCCGGACCCGCCGAGGTGGCCGAGTACATCGCGGTCTCCACCACCGTGTACGCGCTGGTGGCCGTGGTCTCCGGGATCGTCGCCGGCGTCGTCTCCGACCGGCTGATGCGCAGGAAGGCGTTCGTCGTCGGCGCCGGGCTCGTGCTCAGCGTGTGCTCGGTGGCCAACCTGGCCTGGCCGACGTGGACGGGCATCCTCGTCGTCGCCGCCGTCACCGGGCTGGCCTTCGGCGTCTACTCGACCATGGACCTCGCCGTCGCCGCCGACGTGCTCCCCCGCGCCGGCGAGCGCGCCCGCGACCTGGGCGTGCTGCAGAGCGCCAACACCTTTCCCAGCCTGGCCGGACCGGCGCTCGGCGCCGTGATGTTGTCCGGCGCCGGATTCTCCGGCCTCTACGCCGCCGCCGCGCTGTGCATGGCCGGCGCCGCCTTCACCGTCACCCGGATCACCGCGATCCGCTAGCCGAAGGAGTACACCGTGCGATTGAGCCTCAGCTTCAGCGGGTTCGGGCCGCTGCCGCCCACGCTGCGCGCGGCCGCCGCGGCGGAGGCGGCCGGGCTGGACGGCGTGTGGATGTGCGAGCACCTCGGCTTCACCGACGCCGTGGTGCCCGCAGCCGCGGTGCTGGCCCGCACCGGCCGCCTTGAGGTGGGCCTGGTCGGGCCCGCTCCGATCGCCCGGCATCCCGCGCTGCTGGCGATGGAGCTGGCCTCGCTGGCCGCGCTCGCCCCCGGACGGGTCCGCGTCCAGGTCGGGCTCGGCGACGCCATGCTGGCCGGCATGCTCGGCGGCGACCACCGCCAGGGCCTGCGCGTCGCCGGAGAGCTGGTCGAGGTGCTGCGGCGGCTGCTGGCCGGGGAGAGCGTCGACGGGGAGCTGGCCGGGCACCGCTTCGCCGGCTGCGCCATCGCCGCGCCGCCGGTGGCGCCGGTCATCGACCTGCTGGCCGTCCGGCCGCGCATGCTGGATCTGGCGGGGCGGGTCGCCGACGGCGTCTCGCTGACCGCCGGCGCCTCGCTCGGCTATCTGGCCGCCTCCGTCTCCTCGCTGGTCAAGACGCTGGCCGGGGCCGGGCGCGACCGGGCGGACTTCCGGATCTCGGCGACCGTGCTCGGCGCGATCGCCGAGGACGAGGAGAGCGCCGCGGCGATGCTCGTGCCGATCCTGGCCGGGTTCAGCCCGTCCGGGTTCGAGGTGACCGCGCCCGGCCTGTTCGACCCCGCCGCGCTGGCGGACGCCCGAGCGGGGCGGATCCCGATGGCCGGGCTGCTGACCACCGCCGCCGTGGCCGAGCTGGCGCTGGTCGCCACGCCGGGCACGCTCCCCGCGGCACTGGCCCGCCTGGCCGCGACCGGGATCGACGAGGTCGCGCTCGGCCTGGTCAACCCGCCCGAGCAACTGCCCGGCCTAGTGGAGTCACTCGCGAAGGCCAGGCCATGACCTACACCCTCGCCGACCTGGTCGTCCCCGACCCCTATCCGCTCTACCGGGAGCTGCGCGAGCGCGCGCCGGTCCATCGGGTACGCGACGGCCTCTGGCTGATCAGCCGGTACGCGCACGTGCGGGCCCTGCTGCTCGACCCGCGCGCCACCAGCGATCCGTCGGCCCGGCCCGACTACCGGGACTGGGCCGAACGGCACCTCGACGGGGTGGACGGGCCGGTGGCCCGCTGGCAGCGCTCGATGTTCGTCTTCATGGACGACCCCGAGCACCGGCGGCTGCGGCAGCTGTTCCAGCAGGCGTTCACGCCCGCCTCCGTGCACGCGCTCCGGCCCCGGCTGGAGGCGGCGGCGGCCGGATTGGTGAAGGCGGCGGGAACCTCCCTGGAGGTGGTGTCGGAGTTCGCCCTGCCGCTGACGACCGCGCTCATCGGCGAGCTGCTCGGCGTGCCGGAGGAGGACCGCGCCGCCTGCGTGCGCAGGGCCGGGATCACCGGGCGCACGCTGGCGCCGGTCGTGCCGCCCGAGGCGCTGGAGGCGGCCGCCGAGTCGCTGGCCGAGTCGACCGGCTACTTCCTCGGCCTGGTCGAGCGGCGCAGGCGGGAGCCGCGCGACGATCTGCTGACCGCACTCACCGCGGTCATGACGCCGCAGGAGGTAGTCTCCAGCGCCCTGCTGCTGTTCAACGCCGGGCACGAGACGACCACCGCGCTCATCGCCAACGCGGTGCACGTGCTGCTCGGACATCGCGGCCAGCTCGATCTGCTGCGGGCCACGCCGTCGCTGCTGGCCGGCGCGGTCGAGGAGGTGCTCAGGTTCGAGCCGTCCTTCCAGTTCGGGGCCAAGGTGACCCGCGCGCCGATCGAGCTGGACGGGGTCACGATCCCGGCCGGGGCCGTGGTCGTCCTGCTGGGCGCGGCGGCCAACCGGGATCCGGCCGAGTTCCCCGACCCGGAACGCTTCCTGATCACCCGCACGGAGGGCAGGCACCTGGCGTTCGGGATGGGGACGCACCACTGCCTGGGCGCGCCGCTGGCCCGCATGGAGGCGCAGGTCGCGCTCGGCGCGCTCCTGGCCGCCTGGCCGTCCTTCGAGGCCGGGCCGGGTGAGCCGGTGCGAGCGGCTCCGGCCGGCGCGCTGCGCACCCTCGAACGCCTGCCCATCAGGAGGTGCTGAACGATGAACATGACGACCCGCGTGGCCGTACCGGCCGGGGGCGGCGCTGCCGTACGGGGAAATGTCAGGGAGGATCTCGCCCGGCATCTCGCCTCGGGCGGCGACAGCGCGTTGCACCACTCACCGGAGGCGGCGCTGGCCGCCATCCGCGCCGCCGGGTTGCGCGGCCGCGGCGGCGCGGGCTTCCCGGTCGCCGCGAAGATCGAGGCGGTCCGGGCGGCGAGCGGGCCGCGCGTGCTCGTCGCCAACGGGGAAGAGGGCGAGCCGGCCAGCGTCAAGGACCGCTACCTGATGCGCACCCGCCCTCACCTGGTGATCGAGGGCATGCTCCTCGCCCGCCGCATCGTGGGAGCCGACCGCGCGATCATGTACGTCTCCGACGGGCCCTCTGCTCGTTCGGTACGGCAGGCGCTGGCGGAGCGACCGGCACCGATCGAGGTTTTCGACGCCGAGCCCGGATTCGTCAGCGGCGAGGAGAGCGCGCTCGTGCGCGCGATCGACGGCGGCCCGGCCAAGCCCACGGCCAAGCCGCCCCGGCCCTACGAACAGGGCGTCGCCGGCCGTCCCACGCTGGTGCTCAACGTCGAGTCGCTGGCCAGGACGGCGCTGCTGACCCGGTTCCGGCGCAGCGGCCTGCTGGTGACGCTCTCGGGCTCGGGTGGCGCGCCGGTGCTGACGGAGGTCCCTCACGGGGTACGGCCGGCCGAGCTGGCCGCCCGCTTCGGCTTCGACGCCCGCCGGGGCTTCCTGGCCGGTGGCTTCTCCGGCGGCCTGCTGCCGCCCTCGGCCGGGGACACGCCGCTGGCCCACGAGGCCATGCGCGCGATCGGCAGCACACTCGGCTGCGGCGCCCTGGTGGCCATCGGCCGCGACGACTGCCCGGTGGCGGCCGCCGCCGACGTGCTGGCCTTCTTCGACCGGGCCAACGCCGGCCAGTGCGGAAGCTGCTTCAAAGGCACGAGCGCCATGGCCGGGGCCGCGGCGGCGCTGCGCGCGGGCACGGCGGTCCCCGAGCAGGTGGACCGGCTGCAGCAGTGGGCGGCGCGGCTGCGCGGCCGGGGCGCGTGCGGCACCCTCGACGCCGCCTGCCTGACCGCGGACAGCCTGCTCCGCCACTTCCCGCAGGAGATCCGGCACCACCTGGCCGAGTCGTGCGCGCGCTGCGCCCGGCTGCCGGTGGGCGCCGACACCCGCTTCCGGGTGCACCCACCCGAACCCGAGGAGGACTGACGGATGCGCGTGAACGTCGACGGCACCAAATGCGCCGCCTACGCGCTGTGCGCGGAGATCGCGCCCCAGGTCTTCGACCTGGACGACTTCGGCTACGCCGTGGCGACGCCGGAGGACGTCCCGGCAGAGCTGGAGGCGGCGACCGGGGAGGCCGTCGAGGCCTGCCCCGCCCAGGCGATCCGCCGCCTTTGACCGCTGGCGGACCAAACCAAGGGAGTGTGACATGAGCGACGACGAGCGGCGTATCCGCGAACTGCACGACGGCTGGGTGACGGCCAACGGCACCGGTGACATCGGCTGGCTGCGTGCCCATCTGGCCGGTGACGACTTCGTCATGTGGAACACGCTGGGCAGCAACTTCTTCGGCCTCGACGGCATCGTCGGGCTCTGGAAGCAGCTGATCGCGATGGCGGGCGAGGCCGTACCCCGGAAGGTGGTCTCGCGGGCGTGGGACGAGCGGATCACGGTCGGCGGGGACCTGGCCGTGGTCAGCTACCTGTGCCGGCTGACCGTCGACTTCGGGCCGCGCGGCGAGGAGGCGGGCGGCGACCTGGACCAGCGCTACCGCGCCACCGAGGTCTACCGCCGGCGCGACGGCGACTGGAAGATGATCCACTACCACGGCTCGCCGCACGAGCCCGGCGTCATGGGCGGGTCATGACCTTCTCCGTGGCCGCCCGCTGCGCGCGTACCGGCCAGATGGGTGTCGCGGTGGCCTCGCACTCCCTCGCGGTCGGCGCGGTGGTGCCGTGGGCCCGTGCGGGCGTGGGCGCCGGAGCCGCCCAGGCGCTCACCGACCCGCGGTACGGCCGGCGACTGCCGGAACTGCTGGCCACCGGCCTGACGCCGCCGATGGCGCTGAAGCTCGCCATGACCGGTGACGGGAGCGCCGCGCTGCGCCAGATCGGCCTCGTGGACGTCCATGGCCGCACCGCCGGGCACACCGGCGGCGGTTGCGTGGCCCACGCGGGCTGGCGGGCCGGCGCGGGCGTCGTGGCCCAGGGCAACATGCTCGCCGCCGACGGGTTGTGGGACCTCATGGCCGACCGGTTCACCGGCACGCCGGGCGATCTGGCCGACCGGCTGCTGACGGCCCTGCGTGCCGCCGACAAGGCGGGTGGCGACGTGCGCGGCAGGCAGGCCGCGAGCCTGCTGGTCGTGGACGCGACGCCGGCGGGCGGCGTCCTGCTCGACCTGCGCGTCGACGACCACCCCGACCCGCTGGCCGAGCTGGAGCGCCTGCGCGGGCTCTGGCGCGGCGACCGCCTGATGCGCTCGTCCATCGACGCCATGCTCGCGGGCGGCGACCCGGAGCCGATCGTGGCCGATCTCGACCTGGCCCAGCAGGCCTTCGGCGCGGGCAACAGGGAGCCCTCGTTCTGGCGGTGCCTCGCCCTGGCCGCCGCCGACGAGAGCCTGCTCGACGAGCTCGTCCGGGAGAACCCGGGCTGGGGCGAGCTCTATCGCAGCATCACATCCACCGTAGAGAGGACATCATGCTCGAAATCAGTGTCACCAGCGACGTCGGCCGGCTCCGGGACGTGATCGTGGGCCCCTCCAAAGCGTTCACCATGGAGGACCTCATCACCGAGGCGGAGGCCGACGGCCATGACGGCGACGAGGAACTCCTCACCGAGATGCTCGCCCGCTACTCCATCGAGGCGCCCGACCCCACGATCGCGGCCAAGCAGCACGCCCAGCTCATCGCGGTACTGGAGGAGCACGACGTGACCGTCCGCTGGGCGGACCCCGTCGACTGCGCCGTCCAGATGTACACCCGGGACATGGGCTTCGCCATCGACGACGTCTTCTTCCTGGCCCGCCCGGCCACCCCCACCCGGCGGCGGGAGCAGTCGGCGTTGCTGAGCCTGCACTCGCGCATGTCCAAGGTACGCGCGCTGGACGCCGGCTTCATCGAGGGCGGCGACGTGCTGGTCACCCCCTCCGAGGTGCTGGTCGGCATCGGCGACAGTACCGACGAGGAGGGTGTCGAGGCGCTGCGCCGGGCCATGGCCGCCGCCGGACTGTCGCGCGAGGTGGTGCCGATGCGCTTCACCCACCGGGCCGTGGTCCACCTGGACGTGCACTTCACCCTCGCCTCGCCCGAGGTCGGCCTCGTCAGCCCCGCCGCCTTCGACGCCGAGAGCCTCGACCACCTCAGAAACCGCTTCGAACTGATCACCGTGACACCGCAGGAGGTGCGGGCGCTCGCGGTCAACACGGTCGCGCTCGGGCCCGACCGGCTCATCATCCAGGCCGGGCACGAGCGGCTCGAGGCAGAGCTGTCCCGGCACGGCATCACCCCCGTACCGGTCGAGTTCGCGGAGGTCACCCGCTTCCCCGGCGGCCTGCACTGCGCGACGCTCCCGCTGGTCAGGGAGTAGGCAGGTCGTGGCCGGCCTCGACGCCGTCGCCGGGCATCTGCGGAACACCCGGTTCAGGTTCACGCCGCCGCGATGCTCGGAATCGGCCGGACCACGTTGTATCGCCGGCTCAAGGAGCTCGGCTTCGACTGACCGCTGTTCCGGATCGGAACAGTTACCGGCCCTCGTCCCGATCCACGATGGCCGCCATACGCGACGACCCACGGGAGGCTGACATGTCCCTTCAGTTCGACGACGACTACGTCCTGACCATCAACGGGAAACCACAGCGGTCCGCGGAGACCTCCACGGTGGTCAACCCCGCCACCGGCGAGATCATCGCCGAGGTTCCGGTCGCCGGTCCCGAGCAGCTCGACGAGGCCGTGGACGCGGCGCGGGCCGCCTTCCCCGCGTGGGCGGCCACCCAGCTCCGGCAGCGGCAGGCGATCGTGAACGCCATCGGCGACCGGCTGGAGGCCCACGCCGAGGAGTTCATGACACTGCTGACCCGCGAGCAGGGCAAACCCGGCGGCGGCGCCGCGTGGGAGGTCTTCGGCTCGGTCGCGTGGCTGCGCGCGATCGCCGCCCAGTCCCTTCCGGAGGAGGTCGTCGAGGACACCGCCGACCGGCGTGTGATCACCCGTTACACGCCCCTCGGGGTGGTCGGCGGCATCACACCGTGGAACTTCCCCATCCTGCTCGCGGTGTGGAAGATCGCCCCCGCGCTCGTCGCCGGCAACTGCATCATCGTCAAGCCCTCGCCGTTCACCCCGCTGTGTACCCTCAAGCTCGCCGAACTGGTCCAGGACCTGCTTCCCCCCGGCGTGTTCAGCGTGCTGTCGGGCGACGACGACCTGGGGAAGTGGGTCACCGCGCATCCCGGAATCGACAAGATCGCCTTCACCGGCAACACCGAGACCGGCAAGCACGTCATGCGCTCGGCGGCCGGCAACCTCAAGCGGATCACCCTGGAGCTCGGCGGCAACGACCCGGCGATCGTGCTGCCGGACGTGGACCCGGCCAAGATCGCGCCGCAGCTGTTCTGGGCGGCGTTCCAGAACAACGCGCAGTTCTGCAACGCCGCCAAGCGCCTGTACATCCATGCCGACGTCTACGAGCAGGTCCGTGACGCGCTCGTCGGCTACGCGCGCACGGTCACGGTGGGCGACGGCGCCGACCCGGGCACCGATCTCGGTCCGATCCAGAACCGGCCCCAGTTCGAGAAGGTCAAGGAGTACTTCGACGACTGCGCCCGCAACGGGTACACCTTCGCCCTCGGCGGCGAGATCGACGAGTCCGCCCGAGGCTGGTTCGTCCCGGTGACCCTGGTGGACGACCCGCCGGAGAACTCACGGCTGATGCGCGAGGAGCCGTTCGGCCCCATCCTGCCGCTGGTGCGCTGGACCGACGAGGCCGATGTGATCGCGCGCGCCAACGACACCGAGTTCGGCCTGGGCGCCAGCGTGTGGGGCAAGGACCTGGAGGCCGTCGAGCGCATCGGGCGGCAGATCGACGCGGGCACGGTGTGGCTCAACGAGGTGCACCAGTACTCCCCCGCCCAGGCCTTCGGCGGGCACAAGCAGTCCGGCATCGGCTGTGAGAACTCGTTGCACGGGCTGATGGAGTACACCAACTGGCAGACGGTCACCCTGAACAAGCGGCCCGACGCCGTCTGATGGCTGAGATGAACGGGCCCGGTGAGATCCTGCCGCACAGCGCCGCGCTGTTCCCGCACAAGAGCGCGCTGGTGACGGCGACGCGTGAACTGACCTACGCCGAGCTCGACCACGCGTCCGCGTCCGTCGCCGCGGCGCTGGCCGAGCGCGGTATCCGGCCCGGCGAGCGCGTCTCGCTGTACGCGCAGAACCGGTGGGAGTGGATCGTGGCCTACCACGCCGTGCTCAGGGCCGGCGCGGTGGTGAACCCGATCAACGTGATGCTCACCCCGGACGAGGTGCGCCACGTCCTGCGCGACTGCCAGGCGGTGGCGCTGTTCGCCTCAGGCGACGAACTCGCCGCCCTGGGCGGGGTGCTCGACGCGGTCGGCACGCTGCGCACCGTGATCTGCTTCGACGACCCGCCTCCGGGCGCCGAGGCCTTCTCCGCCTGTCTCGCCACGACCGCGCCGCGGGAGGCCGTGCGGGTGCGCCGGGAGCAGCCGTCCACGATCGGCTACACCTCGGGCACCACGGGGCATCCCAAGGGCGCCGTCCAGTCCCAGCACGCGGTGCTGATGAACTGCGAGCTGACCGCCCGCATGCACCGCAGGACCGCGGCGGACACGCTCCTCACGGCGCTGCCCGCCCCGCATGTCTACGGCAACGTGGCGATCAACAGCACGTTCCTCTCCGGCGGGACGGTCGTGCTGCTGGAACGCTTCGACGCGCGCACCGTGCTGGAACTCATCGCCGAGCACCGGGTGACGATGTTCGAGGGCGTACCGGCGATGTACGCGATGCTGCTGGCCCACGAGCGGCTCGGCGCCACCGATCTGAGCTCGCTGACACGCTGCACCGTCGGCGGGCAGACCATCGCCCGCTCCACCATCGAGCGCTGGGAGCGGATCAGCGGCGCACCGCTGATCGAGTTGTGGGGCATGACCGAACTGTCCGGCCTGGGGACGACGCATCGGGCCGGCGCCGAGCCATGCCCCGGTTCGATCGGCGTGGCCCTGCCCGGCATCGAGATACGGATCGGCGACCTGGACGACGCCTCCCGCACCGCACCGCCCGGGACGCCGGGAGAACTGCTCGTGCGGGGCCCGCTGGTCATGCTCGGCTACTTCGGCGACGACGAGGCCACGTCGGAGACGATCGACCAGGACGGCTGGCTGCGCACCGGCGACATCGCCTACGAGGACGACACCGGCCATCTCTTCATCGTCGACCGCCGCAAAGACATGATCATCACGGCGGGCTACAACGTCTATCCCGCCGAGATCGAACGTGTCCTCGCCGCGCACCCCGCGGTGGCGATGGTCGCGGTCGGGCCGATCCCCGACGAGGTCAAAGGCGAGACCGCCCGCGCCTACGTCGTCCCGTCCGGCGGCGCCGCGACCACCCCGGAGGAGCTGATCGAGTACTGCCGCGCCCGGCTCGCCGCCTACAAGCTGCCCCGTTCCATCCAGTTCGTCACGGCGCTGCCCCAGACGTCCACCGGCAAGATCATGCGCCGGAAACTGATCGAGCTGGCACCGCCTCAGCCCCAAGGAGCCCGGCGTGATGGTCTTCCACCAGAACCTGGCACGCGCCCTGACCCGTGAGGGCGACGCCTGGCCCGGGGAGTTGTGACATGGCGCGCCACCTCACCCAGGCCTGGACACAACTCGTGCTCAAGGAGACCCGGGACCTTCCCGAACACCGGGGCGCCGACGCCCGTATGCAGTACATCCTGACCGGCGACCGCGACGTGCGCTTCTACTGGACGCTGGAACACGGCCGGGTGACCGCCGTCGTGCTGGGCACCCTCGACGAATCAAGGCGGCGATCGCCCGCGTCCGGGCTGCCACCGAACCGTGACCGGCTAGTCTGGCCCGCATGCCCGCACCGCAATGGAGCCCGTCGGCCGAGCGCATTCTCCGCACGGCCGCCAGGCTCTTCGCGATGCACGGCTACTCCGCCACCTCCACCCGCGACATCGCCGCCGCCGTCGGCGTCCAGCAGCCGGCCATCTACAAGCACTTCTCCGCCAAGGACGACATCCTGGCCGCGCTGGTCAAGCTGGGCCTGGAGCCGCCGCTGACCGTGGCCGACTCGCTGGACGTCGTGGCGGCGCCGGCGGTGGTCAAAATGCATCGATGGCTGCGCGAGTCGCTGCAGCACCTGCTGGACTCGCCGTACGTGCTGGCGTCCATCCTCACCACGCCCGAGCTGGAACGCGACCGGTTCGCGGCCGAACGCAAGCTGATCGAACGGCTCGAACTGCAGGTCACCGACATGATCGTGCAGGGGCAGCGCGAGGGCGACGTCCGGCCGGTCAACCCGGTTTCGGGGGCACGGCTGGTGCTGGTGCTGTTCGACGCGATGGCGCTGCCGGAGTTCGCGGTCAGCCCGCCCGAGATCATCGACTTCGCTTTCACCGCCCTCCTGAACGACCCCTCCCGCCTGCCCGAACTCCAACGCCAGGCGAACGCCCTCACCCTCCTCTAGAGCGTGCCGTCCGGCCCTGACGCGGCGGCGTCCCCGTCACGCGCTCCTGCCAGCGGGCGAGGTCGCTGCGCGTGGCCAGGGTGTCGGGGTGGTCGGAACCCAGCACCCGCTTGGTGACCGGCAGCAGATCCGCGAACCTCTCGCAAGCCGCCACCGCCTCACCGGCGTGCCGGTTACGCGGGGTCGGTCCTGGTCTGGTCCCTCGGCCAGATCGGCATCGCCGCCCTCGCGCCGGGGGACCTGCGCGGCGGCTACATGGGCGTGGCCTCCGCCACGTGGAGTGTCGGTGCCGTGTTCGGGCCGCTGGCCGGCACCGTCCTGCTCGACCATGCCGGGCGAACCGCCTGGGAGCGGTGGGCGCGATCACCGGGGTCGTCCTCTTCGCCGCCCAGCAGGCCCTCGGTCCGGCACTCCGCAGCCGGACCGCGGCGCAAGCGGACGCTCGTCCATGACCGTGGTCAGGGCCGCTAGGCGATGAAGCCCAGCGTCAGGGCGGCGATCACCGGGCCCATGTACAGCAGGGGGTAGACGACGGTCGAGTACGAGCGTGCCCGGAGCACGGTGACCACGGCTCCGGCGAAGTACAGAACCAGGCCGATCCCGGCCAGCAGGCCGATCACCGGGACGAACAGGCCGGCCAGCAGGCCCACCGACCCTGCGGCCTTGGCCGCGCCGAGCCAGGGCCACCACGAGCGGGGGACGCCGTAGTCCATCAGCGGCTTCACGACCCACTCGGCCTGGCGGAGCAGGGAGAAGGCGGAGAATCCCACCCAGAGGGCGGCCAGGACGGTGACAACGGTGGCGGTGGTGGACATGGGTGACTCTCCCTAGCTGGTGTTCTTCGTGGTGATGCCCATCCTGTGGGCCTCGGTTGATAGCTCCGCGATGCGTTCACGATGTGCCGGAGATCACCCAGTTCGCCGCTCCAAGGTGGCGGCTTGGGCGCGGCAGGTCCGCAGGACGACGGCCATGAGCACGAGGCCGGCGCAGACGCTCAGAGCGTGCTCCGTCACGGCGACGACCGGATACTCGGGTGTCGCGAAGCCGCCGGGCCGGACGACGGCCCACAGAAGCTTCCACGACCCCCAGGCGAACAGCGAACCCGACGCGAGAAACACCACCGCCATCGGAACCCCCAAGGGCAACCGGGACGGCCGCGCCGCGATGAGAGACCAGCCGCACCCGGCGCCGAGGAGCGCCCACGCTCCCCAGTTGCCGCGCATCAGCAGGCCGTCCAGAGTCTCGCGGCCGACGTGGGCGGGGTCCAGTCCCAGACTCCCGCCGAACGCCCGATATCCCCAGAGCAGCCCCAGCCCGGCGCTCGTCATCAGCCCGGCCAGGAGGAACGCCCGGCCGATGCCGGGAAGCTCGCCCGGTCTCCCTGCCCGGCCGGTGCCGGCAAGCTCGCCCAGTCTCCCCAGGAAGGCTCGCGGCCAGCGTTCTCGCAGATAGATCGGCAGCGCCACCGCCAGGCCCACCGCCATCCCCGCGAACCCGACACCGATGCCGATCGTCTCCCATCCCGGCATCGCCGCGTCCGCGCCGTCCGCGCCGTCCGCGCCGTCCGCGCCGAGCACGACGCTCACAATCCCGTACGGGATCATCGGAACCAGGAATCCCGCGCCCACCCACGCGAAGAAGAGCAACGGCGGACCAGGGATCCGCCGGCCCCACCGCTGCGCCAGCGCCAGCCCCAGTGCCACTCCGGCCAGCGCCATCACCACCGTGATCGCGTTGAGCGTCACCCACTCCGTGGTGTCCATGCCGCTCTGCGCGGGCGCGATCCCGAGGAGGGCGGCGGCGACCCAGGCGACCTTGACGATGAGGTACAGGGACAGGGTCGCGGCGGCGCCGTACCCGGCGGCTTTCCTGACGGTGCTCCACCGCGGATGAACTCTCGTCATGGTCACGAGTGTTCCGGCGCGAACCGAGCCCTCACCTCCCCCTGAGGAGCCACGATTCTCCCCCGTCAAGGGGAGCCGATGTTTCGGCGAGCCGGTGGTACACGCGTCTGGCGTACACCAGCGGCTCCTCACAGGCACGAAGGTGGTGTACCTCCTCGACGGCGCCGACGAACAGGGTGTGATCGGCGGCCGGGACGGTCGCGGTGATCGTGCAGTCCATCGCGGCCAGCGCCCCGGCCAGGACCGCGTTGCCGGAGCAAGGGGAGGGCGACCAGCCCACGTCCCGGAACTCGCTCTCCCCGACGGGACGCTCGCCGGCGAAGTGCGCGGCGAGGGCGCTCTGCCCGGCGGCCAGGAGATTGGCGGTGAAGCTCCGGTTCTCCATGATGAGCTGATGTGTACGGCTGCGCCGGCTCAGCGACACGAGGAGCGTCGGCGGTTCCAGCGACACCGACAACAGGCTGTTGATCGTGACGCCGTGCGGCCCCGTGGCGGAGCGGGTGGTGACGACGGCGACCCCGGTGGGCCACTGGCGCATCACGGCCCGCATCCGGGTGCTCACCACGCGGCCACCCGGGGCGCGGCGGTCTCGATGGCCGGGAAGTGCGGCAGTACCTCCTCGCCGAGCTGGGCGATGACCTCGTGGGCCGGCCGCGTGCCGTGCTGGACACCCAGGGCGGCGTGGTTGATGCCGGCGTCCCGCCAGCGTCCGAGGAGTTCCAGCAGACCCTGGGACCCGGTACGCAGGACGAAGCCGCCGCGCAGCGGGGTGGGCAGGTGGCGCGGGTCTTCGGCCAGGTCGATCCATTCGTTGGTGGCCACGGGCTTGAACGCGCCGCCGGGGATCAGGCCGCGCCAGCCCGCCGCCTTCTTGCCCAGCGCGATCGGGCCTTCGGGGGTGGAGGCGGAGCCCGGGTAGACAAGCCATCCGTCGGCGTGCTCGGCGATCCACTCCAGAGGCTGCTGGGACGAGCCCGTCACCAGCAGCGGAATGTGGCCGTGCACCGGCTTGGGCAGCAGTTCCACGCCGGAGGCGGAGGGCCGGAGGAGCTCGCGGAACGCGTGCACCGCCTCCCGGTAGCGAAGGCCACGGCCCTCGAAGTCGACGCCATAGGCGGGGAACTCGCTGGGCCGGTCGCCCGAGGCGGCGCCGAGCACCAACCGGCCCCCGGACAGGTGGTCGATGGAGGCCGCCTGCTTGGCCAGGTCGATGGGGTGCCGCAAGCTGAAGATCACGCTGCCGGTCGCCAGGGTGATCCGTGAGGTGTGCGCGGCCAGCCAGGTCAGCGCGGACCAGGGGTCGTACACCTGCCCGACGTCCCCGAAGGTCGCGTCCGCCAGCGGGATGTCCCTGACCCACGCGGCGGCGAAGCCCGCCTGTTCGGCTTCCTGGACCAGCTTGCTCTGCCCGTGCAACGCCGCCATGTCACCGGTATAGGGCCACAACGGCAGGAACAGCCCGACGGTCAGCCGGCCGTTCGCGAACATGCGGTCAAAACCGACGTGGGCAGCTCGGTCACTCATGACATCCCCTTCTGGTTGGAACGTTCGATCCAGAGCATAGCCGGATTGGGTCGAACGTTCCAACCAGGTAGGGTGAAATCATGCACTCCCAGGACACGCGCACGCGGATCGTGCGGGCCGCCGCCGAACTGTTGCAGCGGCAGGGCTACGAGGGCGCCTCCGTCAAGCCCATCGCGAAGGCGGCCGGAGCCTCGGTGAGCTCGGTGTACCACTTCTTCCCCGGCGGCAAGCAGGAGCTCGCGGTCGAGGCCCTGCGTCACGGCGCGGCCGAGTACGCCGACCTGCTCAGCCAGGGCATGGCCACCAGCGCCGATCCGGCCGAGGGCGTCGCCGCCTGCGCCCATCTGATGGTGTCCTCCCTGAAGACCTCGTCCTGGGTCGACGGCTGCCCGGTGGCGGTCACGGCGCTGGAGACCGTGGGGCGGGTGCCGGGCATCCAGCAGGCGGCCGAGGAGGCGCTCGCCCACTGGCAGCAGCTCGTCAGCACCTCGATCCAGGCGTCGGGAGTCCCCGCGGACACGGCGGACGAGCTGGCCAGCACCGTCATCAGCACGCTGGAGGGCGCGGAACTGCTCAGCCGGGTCCGGCGTGACGCCCTTCCCCTCCTGCGCGCCGCCGACCACCTGTCCCAGCTCGTCCGCCTCACGACACAAGGCACGACACAAGGCACGGCACAAGGGGCGACCCACTCGCGGTAGCGCGGAGCCGGACCAAAACCGGTGGCTTCCGCGCGGCCGGCCGGGACGGGTGTCCACCCACCGCCACCTGGTCGGCGACTACCTGCGAGCCGCGCTGGCGGCAGGGCTCCAGGTACGGCGGTGCGAGGAGCCCCTGCACCCGCCGGCGGAGCCGGGCGAGCCGGCCGATGTCCCGGGGCCGTGGGATGTGTGGCCCTGGGCGCTGCGCGACCTGGTGCCCGAGGCCACGCACGCGGCCGTCGCCGGGACGCCGTCGATGCTGTTCTGGCATTTCCAGCGCTAGCCGGAGGCGACTCACTCCACCGTGACGATCCGGCCGGTGAGCCTGGCCCGTTCGGCGGCGAAGACCGCGAGGTGGGAGGCGAGGGATTCGGCGGGGCCGGAGCGGATCCGGTCGTGCTCGCCGGTGGCGACCGCGGCGACGAACGCGGCCATGAGGCGCTCGTCGCCGCCCGCGTGGCCGCCGCCCGCCGTCGCGTCCCCGTCCGGCGTCACCGCGATGACCGAGGACGTGCCGGTGCGGAAGTCGTCGACCCGCACGTGCTCGCCGTCGCAGGACAGCTCGCCGTGCGTTCCGAAGATCCGGGTACGGCGGTGCCCGCCGGTCGTGAAGGCGGTCATGGTGAACGTCGCGCTGGCCCCGCCGTCGAACTCCATGGCGACGACCTGGTGGTCGACGACGTCGTTGTCGCAGTCGTAGACGCACCTGCCATAGGGGCCGTCCCGGAGCGCGCCGGTGAGGGCCTCCTCGGTGAAGGTGGGCGTGACCACGCTCAGCGGCCACCCGTGCCGGCCTTCGCGCAACCGGCCGAAGTACAGTCGAGGCGCCGAGTAGGGGCATTCCGGCTCGACGCCACAGTCCAGGCATCTCGCGGCGGCCCCTTCCGGGCGGTTGTCCGGGCGGAAGTGCCGGAGCCCGCCGAAGCTGGAGACCCGCCGGATGCGGCGGCCCACGACGTACTGCAGCCAGTCGAGGTCGTGGGAGGACTTGGCCAGCAGCATGAACGCCGACTGGTCGGCGCGGCGCCAGTTGCCGCGCACGTAGGAGTGCGCCTGGTGCCAGAAGCCGACGGGTTCGAGGTGCTGGAGCGACACGATCTCGCCGATGCGCCCGGAGTCCAGCACCGCCTTGACGGTGTCGGTGTAGGGCGCGTACCGCAGGACGTGGCAGACCGCGAAGATCACGCCGGCCTTCTCGACGGCCGCGACGATGTCACGGCACTCGGCCTCGGTCGGCGCCAGGGGTTTCTCCACCAGGATGTGGTAGCCGAGTTCTGCGAAGGCCTTGGCGGGCTCGGCATGCTCGCCGTCCTGGGTGGCGATCACCACGGCGTCGGCGATCCTGCCGCGCCCGGCCAGGTGCCGCCAGTCGGTGAAGTACTCGGCGCCGCTCTCGGCGGCCAGGGCCGGACCCCGCTCCGCCGACGGGTCGGCGACGGCCACGATCCGCGCCTGCTCCGGTCGCGCCAGCGCCCACCGGGCGTATCCGCTGCCGCGGTCTCCGGCTCCGGCGATGGCCAAGGACACGGGTGTCATGCTTCTCCACTCAGGTGTTCAGGTCGTCCAGCAGGGAACTCTCGACCGCGTCCAGCGCGGTGCGCAACGCGCCGACGGTGACCGCCCGGTCGCCCAGCAGCGAGACCCGCAACTGGGGCGGCAGGGAGGTCATCTGCGGCAGCCTGCGCCGGATCGGCTCGGCGATCTGCTCACCGGCCGCCGCCACGCCGCCCCCGATGACGATCAGCTCGGGGTTCAGGAGCAGGGCCAGGGTGCCGACCGCCCTGGCCATGCGGGCGAGGATCTGTTCGAGCACCTGCTGGGCCTCGGCGTCGCCGTCACGGGCGGCGGCCAGCAGGAGCGCGGCGTCACCGGTCAGCTCGTGGGTGTGCTCGCGCAGCCTGACCACGACCTCCTTGCCGATGTTGGTGGCCAGCGCGCCGATGCCCTCGGCGCCGGGTGTGTGCTCCAGCAGGCTGAGGAAGGCCATTTCCCCCGCTCCCCCGTCGTGGCCGCGGAAGACCTGGCCGCCCGAGACGATGCCGGCGCCCAGCCGTTCACCCGCCAGCACGTAGATGACGTCCTCGCTCTCGGCCGCGACGCCGCGCCAGCGCTCGCCGACCACGGCGAGGTTGGCGTCGTTGTCGGCCAGGACGGGCGCGGCGAAGGAACGGCCCAGCTCGGCCCGCAGGTTCAGGCCGGTCCATTCAGGCAGCACGTCGCAGGTCAGCACCACCCCGGTGCGGGGGTCGACGATGCCGGGCGTCGCCGTACAGGCCGCCAGGACGGCCGAGCGCTCCACCCCGGCCCGCTTCAAGGTGTCACGTACGGCCCGGCGGACCCCGTCCAGCCGCGCCTTGCGGCCCAGTTCCTGGCCGAGTGCGCGCACCTCGGTCGCCAGGACGGTCCCGCGCAGGTCCGCCACCGAGACCATGCACTTGTGCACCCCGATGTCGATGCCGACGACATGCCCGTTCTCCGCCTTCAGCCGGACGAGCCGGGCGGGACGGCCGCGCCGTCCGGGAGTGTCGTCCTCCACCTCGGCGATCAGCCCGATCCGCCGCAGGTCCTCGATCACCGCGTCGACCGTCGGCCGGGACAGTCCCGCGGCGTCGGCGAGTTCGGTGTGCCGGATCGCCTCGACCTCCCGGAGCACGTCGAGGACCCGTTCGGCGTTGAGACGGCGAAGCAGGGGGGCGGTCGCGGAAGCGGTCATGGAAACACCTTCGGGTAGACACCGGTGATTCTGGCAAGATCGGCGGGTTCCCGCATGAGATCACCCCTTGACCGCGCCGGAGGTGAGCCCGGCGACGATGCGGCGCTGGCCGATCAGCACGAGAATCACGACCGGCACCGTCACCAGCAGGGCGGCCGCGGCGATGGCGCCGTACGGCTGCTGGAACTCCGAATCCCCGGTGAAGAAGGCCAGGGCGGCGGGCACCGTACGGGAGGACTCCGTCGAGGTGAGCGAGATCGCGAACAGGAACTCGCCCCAGCACGCCAGGAACGTGAGCAGGAACGTGGTGACCACCCCCGGCGCGGCGACCGGAAGGATCACCCTGACCAGGGCCTGGAGGCGGGTCGCGCCGTCCATCTGCGCGGATTCCTCAAGATCCCACGGGATGGTACGGAAGAAGGCGGTCATCAGCCAGATCGCCAGCGGCAGTGAGAACGACACGTAGGGGATGATCAGCCCCAGCCAGGTGTCGAACAGGCCGATATCGGTCCACAGCGTGAACAGCGGTCCCACCAGCGCGATCGCCGGGAACATCGTCAGGCTCAGCGCGACGCCGAGCACCAGGCGGCCGCCACGGAAGCGCAGGCGGGCGATCGCGTACGCGGCCAGCACCGCGACGAGCACCGAGACGCCCGTGGCCACCAGCGAGATGCCCACGGAGTTGCCCAGCGCGCTGGTGAACACCGGCTTGGTGAACAGCCCGGTGTAGTTGTCCAGCGTCGGCGAGGCGGGCAGGAAGCGGCCGTCGTTCTGCAGCGCGGGCGGCTTCAGCGACAGGCTGACCACCCAGGCCAGCGGCGCCAGCGTCCAGATCGCGACGATGAGGGTGACCAGCAGGTCGCCGATGCGGCGGCTCATCGCCCGCCTCCCAGCTCGGATCGGAACGCCCTGACGAAGCCGCTCGCGATCAGCGCGACGCACACGAACAGCAGCACCGACACGGCCGAGCCCAGCCCGACCTCCAGGTCCCTGATCAGGAAGCGGTAGCTCAGGAACGACAACGTCTCGGTGCCGACCGCGCCCTGGGTCTGGATGTAGACGGTGTCGAAGATCCGGAAGGCGTCCATGGTGCGGAACAACAAGGCGACCATGATCGCCGGCCGTACGCACGGGACCGTCACGCGCCAGAACCGCTGCCAGGCGCCCGCCCCGTCCACCTTCGCGGCCTCGTACACCTCGCCCGGCACGGTGACCAGCCCGGCCAGCAGCATCAGCGCCATGAACGGCGTGGTCTTCCAGACTTCGGTGAGCACGATCACGGTGTAGGCCGACCAGGTCTCGCCGAGCCAGTTGAAGTCGCCGCCGACGAACCCGACCGACGGCTGGAAGGCGAAGCGGAAGGCGAAGGCGGACACCACCGTGAGCACCGCGTACGGCACGAGCACCACCGTGCGCAGCAGGCGCCTGCCCCACAGGACCTTGTGCATGGCCATCGCGAGGGCGAAGCCCAGCACGAACTCGACGCCCACGCTGGTCACCGTCAACACGATCGTGGCGGCGAGGTCCTGCCACCAGTCCCGGGCGGTGAGGATCTCGCGGAAGTTGTCCAGCCCGGCGAACGCGCGCTCGTCCGGGGCGCTCAGCGAATAGCGCTCCAGCGACAGCCCTGCGGTGCGCAGGATCGGCACGACCGTCACCGCCGTCATGAGCAGCAGCGCGGGCGCGGCCATGAGCCGGCCCAGCCGCTGCTCCGCGCGCGCCCGGTTCAGCTCCCCACCGCCTCGGTGACGGCCGCGTTCGCCTTGGCCGCGGTTTCCGCCGACACGGACGCGGGCGGGTGGAAGGCCGTCTGGACGGCGGTGGACACGGCGTTGTACTTGCGGACCATCGGACGGGGCGCGGCTTCTGCGATCGAGTCGCGCATCACGTCGGCGAAGGGGAACCTGGCGCGGATCTCCGCGTCGTCGTAGACCGCCGCGCGGGCGGCGGGGATGCCGGCCCGCGTCATGAAGTCCTTCTGCGCCGGCTCGGAGGTCAGGCAGGTCAGGGCGGCGAAGGCGTTGTCACGCTGGTCCTCGGGCGTGCCGGCCCCGACGGCGATGTTGGAACCGCCGAGCGGAGGCGCGCTGGCCCGCCCGGCCGTGACCCTCGGGTAGCGGGCCCAGCCGTAGTCGTCGAAGACCTTCTTGAACGCCGGTTCCTTCCGGGCGCGTTCGGCGGCGGCGGCGTAGACGTAGCCCCAGTTCGTCATGAACGAGGCCTCGCCCTTCTCGAAGGCGGCGCGCATGGTCTCCTCGTCCAGGGTGCTCATGCCCTTCAGCGCGGACGGGCCGGAGGCCAGGGAGCCGATGACGGCCGCCGCGGCCCGTCCGGCGTCGCTGTCGAGAGCGGGCCGGCCACCGGCGTCGACGATCTGACCGCCCGCCGAGGCGACGAGCGCGTTGACGAAGACGGTGTAGCCCTCGTAGCGGTTGCCGGGCGTGGCCACGCCGCGTTCCCCCTCGGGCATCCGGCCGGCGGCCGCGAGCAGTTGTTCCCAGGTCAGCTCGCCCTTGGCCAGGTCGATGCCCGCCCGCTGGGCGCGCGACTTGCGATACCAGAGCAGCTGCGAACCGGACAGCAGCGGCGCGGCGTACAGCTTGTCCTTCCACGTCGCGGACTTGAGCGCGCCTTCCAGCGTGCCCCGCGTGACGGTGGCGGCGGTGGTGGCGGGGAGCGGCAGGATCCAGCCGGCCTCGGCGAACTCGGCCGTCCAGACGACGTCCATGGTGACCAGGTTCACCGCCCTGTCCTTGGCCGACAGCCGCCGGACGAGCTGCTCGCGCTGCTTGTCCGACCCTTCCGGCAGGGTCTCGACCTTGATCGTGTACTTGCCGTCGCGGGTGCAGGCGGCCACGGCGGCCTGGGTGGGGCTTTCGGCGTTGGGCCCCTGCCACCAGGTGAGCGCTACGGGGCCCTCGCTCCCGGCGGAGCATGCGGCCAGCGGCAGCGCGGTGAGCGCCGCCGCGGCCAGGCGAAGCGGGTTCTTCATGGGGGATCCTCCGGGGGCGAGAGGCTTTTTTAATGACATTTATTAAATGACTCGGAAGAATAGGGTGATGCGGCGCCGCCGTCAAGCATCGGTGACCGTGCAGGTCAAGTGGGGTGAACGGCGCGTGTACGCGATCAGTCTCGGCGGCGGCGGTACGGCGCAGCCCTCGTACATCGTCTTGACGGCGGCTCCGGGAGACCGGTAGTCAATGAGGCCTCACGACGGCCCGAGACCAGAAGGACGCACATGCAGCACAGAGTTCGACCCGCCTTAACGTGCCTCGCGACGGCGTTCGCCGTCCTGCTGCCCGCCACCACGGCCGCTCCCGCGGCGGCGACCCCGGCGCAGCTCCCTCCGGGCGTGACGCTGAGCACGCTCTCGCTGGGCGCGCAGGACCCCGGCGACGTCTGGACGGTGCACGTCTACCTCCCCGCGACCATCGACGGCCCGCTCGGCACGGCCGCGACCGCGCTCGGCTCGAAGGAGATCGCCGACCGGGTCGCCGGCGCGCTACGGGACAAGGGCTTCGAACCCCGCCTGGAGCAGGTTGACCTGCCCGAGTTCGCCGACCGTCCGGCGGGCGTGCTCGGCTGGATCGTCCGGGTGGGCCGCTACCCCACCAGCGGCGCGGCGGCGACGGCGCTGGCCCAGGTCAAGGCGGCGGGCTTCGCCGGCGGCACCCGCTACACCGCGCAGGACGGCGCCGACGCGGGCGCGCCGCAGAAGGTCCATGTGCTGCGCGTCGACTTCCGCCGGTTCCGCGGCACCGTGGACACCGACTTCGGGCCGGCGCTGAAGGGCGCGGAGACGTTGACCGACCTGATGGCGGCCAGCGGCGCCGCGGCCGGGATCAACGCCCAGTGGTTCTACAACAGCGCCCCGGGCGGGCTGTACGTCAAGGACGGCAAGCTTCTCGGCTCCGCCACCCAGGGCCGCGGCGGCATCAAGATCACGCATGGTGGCCGCCGGGTCGACGTCGACGCGTACACCGCGCGCGTGACCCTGCGCGCCGGCCGGGAGTCGATCGAGCTCGACGGGGTCAACCGGGTGCCGGGCGAGATCTGGAACTGCGGCGGCGGCGGCGACCAGCCCACGCAGAAGCCGCAGCACGACCTGAAGTGCACCGACTCCAGCGAGCTGGTGCGCTTCACCCCCGAATGGGGCGTTCCCCCGCAGGGTGAAGGCGCCGAGGCCCTGCTCGACGCGCGCGGCGAGGTCCTCGCGGTCAACACCACGCGCGGTGCGAGCGTCCCGCCCGGCGGGTCGGTCATCCAGGCCATCGGCGACAGTACGGCCTGGCTGCTCGAACACGCCAGGCCGGGACGGCGGCTGACCGTCTCGGAACGCGTCGAGGACAGCCGGGGACACCGCGTCCCCCTCACCCCCGGCACCACGATCCTGCAGGTCGGGCCCACCCTGGTCCGCGACCGACGGACGTCGGTCAACGCCGGGGCCGACGGCCTGATCCGTGAGGGCGCGGACCAGACGTTCACCTACAACTGGACCGTGCGCGCCAACCCGCGCTCCATGATCGGCGTCGACGCGCGCGGCCGGTTGATGCTCGTGGTGGTCGACGGCCGGCAGGCCGGCTACAGCGAGGGGCTCGGCATCGCGCAGACCGCCGAGCTGATGAAGCGGCTCGGCGCGGTGGAGGCCATGAACCTCGACGGCGGCGGCTCCAGCGTCATGGCCACCGCCGGCACCGGCATCGTCAACCGTCCATCGGACGCGACGGGCCAGCGCTCGCTCGGCAACGTCATCCTGGTCCGGCCGTAGCGAGCGGAGATCCCGGCCCGGAACACGTGTGCAGGTGTCGTATCGAGGGTCCCGCCGATCGTCGTGCTGGTGAAGGGTCCGGTCCACGGGCCCCCGGGAGAACACTGGGAGCGCGCGTCATGAATCCGACGCTCAACATCATCGACATCGTGGTGTCCGATCTGCGGGCCTCGATCGCCTTCTACGGCCGGCTCGGGCTGGAGTTCAAGATCGACGAGTACTCGCCGGAGCACGCCGGCTGTGACCTGCCGAACGGGCTGCACGTGATGCTCGACACCGAGGGGTTTCGCACCCCGTTCCTGCCGGGCTGGAGCAAGCCGTCCGGCGGGCCGCGCACGCTGCTGTGCTTCGAGTTCGAGACCCCGGCCGGGGTGGACGCCAAGTACCGCGAGCTCGCCGAGGCCGGCTACCGGGGGATCGCCGAGCCGTTCGACGCGTTCTGGGGCATGCGCTACGCCACGGTGGCAGACCCGGACGGATGCGGCGTCGACCTGTACGCCACGTTGCCGGCCGGCTGAACGCGTCCGGGTACATCATCGACAAGCGGGAGGAGACAGAGAATGAAGTATGTGCTGATGTTCATCGAGACCGAGCGGTTCGCCCGGCAGCTGGAGGAGATGGGCGAGCTGGAGCAGCGCGAGGCCTATGAGGCGGTGGGCCGGTGGTTCACCGACAACGCCGCCGTGATCACGCACCATGTGCACCTGGCGCCGGTGCACACCGCCACCACCATGCGCCTGGACGGTGCCGAGCCGGTCGTCACCGACGGGCCGTACATGGAGGGCAAGGAGGTGGTGAGCGGGTTCGCCGAGGTCGAGGTCGCGGATCTCGACGAGGTGCTGAAGATGGCCCGCTCGTGGCCGGCGTGCCCGATCGTGGAGATCCGCCCCGTCTCATGACCAGCCCCGCCGACCCGCCCGACAGCGCGCGCGTGCTCGCGCAGGTGTTGCGTGAGCACGCGGGCCGGCTGGCGGCGAGCCTGATCTCGCTGCTGGGCGACTTCTCGGCCGCCGAGGATCTGGTGCAGGACGCGGTGGAGACGGCGCTGCGCCGCTGGCCGGAGGAGGGGGTTCCGGACCGGCCACAGGCGTGGCTGTACACGGTCGCCCGGCGGCGGGGCCTGGACGTGCTGCGCCGGGAGTCGAACTACCGGGCCAAGCTGGCGCAGCTGCGCTGGCCGGAGCCGCAGGAGGCCGACGACCGGCTGCGGCTGATCTTCACCTGCTGTCATCCGGCGCTTGCCCCGGAGGCCAGGATCGCCCTCACCCTGCGGGTGGTGTGCGGGCTGTCGGTGGCGCAGATCGCCGCGGCGTTCGTCGTGCCGGAGGCGACGGTGGCCCAGCGCATCACCCGGGCCAAGAAGAAGATCGGCCAGGCCGGCATCCCCTACCGCGTCCCCGCGGCCGACGAACTGCCGGAACGGCTGGCCTCGGTGCTGTCGGTCGTCTATCTGCTGTTCAACGAGGGCTACCTGTCCAGCACCGGCGAGCGGGCCCAGGCGCGGGACCTGGTCGACGACGCCGAATGGCTGGCCGCGCTGCTGGCCAATCTGGTGCCCGGCGAGCCGGAGGTGGCCGGGCTGCTGGCGTTGATCCGGCTGCACCGGGCCCGCGGCCCGGCCCGTTTCGACGACCGCGGCCGGCTGGTGCTGCTGGCCGACCAGGACCGCTCGCGCTGGGACCACCGGGCGATCGAGCAGGCGGCCACGCTGCTGACGCGGGCGGCGCGGGCACATCGGCGGCCGGGGCCGTACCAGCTGCAGGCGGCGATCGCGGCCTGCCACGCGGAGGCGCCGTCGTTCGCCGACACCGACTGGGCGCAGATCCTGGTGCTCTACGACATGCTGGCGCACTTCGCTCCCTCGCCCATCACCCGATTGCACCGGGCGATCGCCCTGCGCCACGTGCACGGCGCCGCGGTCGCGCTGGCCGAGGTCGACGCGCTGGAGCACGACCTGGCCGCCTACGCGCTCTGGCACGCCACCCGCGCCGAACTGCTACGCGAACTGGGCCGGGCCGGGCAGGCGCGGGCCTGCGACGAGCGGGCACTGGAGCTGACCGCCAACCCCGCCCAGCAGGCGCTGCTGGCCGAGCGGCTCACCTGGACCTGACCGAGGCCACCGGCGCTTCTGGGGTCAGCGGTCGACCAGACCTGTCTGGTAGGCGATGACCACCAGTTGCGCGCGGTCGCGTGCGCCGAGTTTCGCCATCGCGTGGCTGACGTGGGTACGCGCGGTGGCGGGGCTGAGAAACAGTTCCCCGCCGATTTCGTCGTTGTTCAGGCCCCGGCCCACCAGGGCCAGCACCTCGCGTTCGCGGTCGGTCAGTACGGCGAGCCGTTCCTCGGCGGCCTGGGCGGCCCGGCGCTGCGCGGTGAACTGGCCAATGAGGCGCCGGGTGATCCGTGGCGCGAGCAGCGCCTGTCCGGCGACGATCACCCGGATGGCGTGCAGGAGTTCGGCCGGTCCCGCGTCCTTGAGCAGGAAGCCGCTGGCCCCGGCCTGCAGGGCGTCGAAGACGTGCTCGTCGGTGTCGTAGGTGGTGAGGATGAGGACGCGGACCTCTTCCAGGCCGCGCGTCTGGGCGATCTGGGCGGTGGCGTGGATGCCGTCCAGTTTCGGCATGCGGATGTCCATGAGGACGATGTCGGGGCGCAGGGCGCGGGCCCGCTCGACCGCCTCGGCGCCGGTGGTGGCCTCGCCCACCACCGTGATGTCGTCTTCGAGGTCGAGCAGCACCTTGAACCCCGACCGCACCAGACCTTCGTCGTCGGCGAGCAGCACCCTGATCGGAGCGCGGTCCGCCGTGCTCATGCGGGTGAGCCGTTCGGAAGGAGAGGCAGCCGGGCATGGACCTCGAACCCGCCGCCGGGAAGCGGCCCGGCGGCGAGTTCCCCGCCCAGCAGCCGGCAGCGCTCGCGCATGCCGAGGATGCCCCGGCCCGGCTCGCCGGCCGGGCTCGCGCGCTCAGCGCCCGAGACGGTCCGGCGCCCCGCATCGCACACGCGGAGCTCCAAGCCCTCGGCCCCGGCCTTCAGCGCCACCGTCACCCGGGTCGGGCCGGCGTGACGGATCACGTTGGTGATCGATTCCTGCAGGATGCGGTAGGCGGCGCCGCTCACCGCGCTCGGCACCGGCACCGTGGGTGAGATCTCCTCAAGCGTGAGGTCGAGTCCGGCCGCGCGCGCCTTGGCGGTCAGTTCGCCGATCTGTCCCAGTCCGGGGTACGGCATGCGCCCGTCGTGGTCCCCGTCGTCGCCGCGCAGTACCCCGAGAATGGCCCGCATCTCCCCCAGCGCCCGCGAACTGGTCCGCTCGATGACCCGCAGCGCCTCGCGCGCCACCTCCGGCCGCTTGCCGAGCACGTGCGCGCTGACCCCGGACTGCACGTTGATGATCGCTATGGCATGCGCGACCGTGTCGTGCACCTCGCGGGCGATCCGCAGCCGCTCGCCGTCGACGCGCGCCCGCGCTTCCTCCTCACGGGTCCGTTCGGCACGCTCGGCGCGCTGCTGAGCCTCGGCCGCGATGACCCGCCGCGACCGGACGGACTCGCCGAGGGCCGCGCTCATCACCGAGGCGCCGATGCGGAAGAACACCCAGCCGATGGCCGCGCGTGGCTCGATGCCGGCCGCGGCGACCAGCCAGACGACGGTGAGCACCGTGATGCCCGCACCGGCGATCACCAGCGACCGCCGCCCGTCGCCGTAGGCCATGAGGGTGTACAGGGCGACGAAGAGCCCGAGCCAGCCGGGCCCGTCGGGGAAGTCCAGGCCGTAGTACACCAGGCTGGCCAGCGCCGTGGTGAGGAAGACCGGCACCGGCCACCGGCGGCGTACCACGAGGACCAGGCCGCTGGCGATCAGCAGGCCCTACCCCGCGTATCCCAGGTCGGTCAGCGGCCGCTGCACCACCTCACCGGCGTTGCGGACCACCGTGCCCTGAACCTGCATCACGGTGATGAACAGCGCGAGCGACACCTCCTGCGCCCACGCGGGCAGGCGCAACGGCATGACGCGGTGTTCCATGCCGCGATCCTACGGGCGCCGCCCGCCGGAACACTCCGCCCCAGAGCGCGACCGCCTACGACGACGAGCGTAGACGGGCCGCCGCCGGCCACGCCGGACGGCGTAGAGGCTGCCATCCCCTGTCGCAGGCGCGGCCGCTTCGACGCGGAGACGATCGACTCGTCGCGAACAGCGGACCACGCCCCGGAAGGATTCCCCATGTCCGTTCACCCCTTGCTCGTCGCCGTCACGCCCGTGGCCGCCTACGACATGACCTCCGGCCGTCTCTGGTCGGTGATCGCCGCGGTGATCGGGCTGGCCGGCGTGGTCGTCGGCGGGCTGGCCCTGGCCCGCCCCACCGGCCCTTGGCGAAGAGGAGCCGTTGTGGCGCTGGTGGCGGGGCCGGCCTGCATGGTCATCGGCGCCCTGGTGGTGGCCGCCGCCAAGGGTGGTCCCGGCACCGGCTACGGCATCGTCGGAGGCTTCGTGGATCTGGCGGTCGGGCTGGTCGCCCTGGTCCTCGGCGGCGTGGCCGCGGCCCGGATCCGCCGCGTGACCTGACCCCGGCCGCTCGCGGCACCCGGACTGTATCCTGGCTGGGTTAGGAGTCCTATCTTTGTGGGCGGGTACATGACGGAGACGGACGGCATGGGCGGCCTGGAGCGCGGCGAAGGCGACCTGGAACGGCGGCTGGCCGACGCGGTCGAGCGCCTCGGGCACGGTTTGCGCTCGCTCGCCCAGAGCAGCGCCCGCGAGCACGGGTTGTCTCCGCTGCAGCAGCAGACGGTGCTCGCCCTCGTCCGCATGCCGGCGGGCCGCCGGGAGGTGAGCGCGCTGGCCGCGGAGTTCGACGTCACCTCGCCGACCTTGTCCGACGCCGTCGCCGCGCTGGAGCGCAAGGGGCTCGTGGCGCGCTCGCCTGGCCCCGACGGGCGGCGGCGGCTGCTCAGCCTGACCGACGGCGGCCAGGAGGTCGCGCGGCAGCTCGCGCCATGGGACGGGCCGCTGCTGGAGGCGTTCGCGAGGCTGCCGGACGCCGACCGGGCGACGACGCTGCACAGCCTGCTGCGGGTGATCGCGGACCTGCAGCGCCGGGGTGTGGTGAGCGTCGTGCGGACGTGCACGACCTGCCGCTTCTTCGAGTCCCACGCCCATGCCGACCCCGCCGCGCCGCACCACTGCCACCTGCTGCGGGCGCCGCTGGCCCTGGCCGACCTGCGTATCGACTGCCACGAACACGAGCCGGCCACGGCGTAGCCGGTCTTCAAGGGCATCGACGGACCACGCCTGCCGCTCCTCGCCGATCATGAACCGGAACAGGCCGCCCGGACTTGGGCGCACAAGTAGGTAGGACTCCTAACAAGATTGTGGCATGCTTCCTGCAGGCACCACAACGAACAGGAGGCCCATGTGCGCGCAGTGGTGATCCTGCACGGCTCGCCCCAGGCGACCGAAACCTCATCCACCTTTCTCCGACACGACCAAGGAGCGACATGAGCACCACCAGCCCGATCCCCGGATACACCCACGACGACCCGGCGCTCACCGCGTCGCCGGTCACCCTGGACGACCTCGCCAAACTGCAGGCCAGTGTCCTGTTCGGCCCCGACGACCAGGCCGCGCTGAAGACCGCCGGAGACGTCCTCGGCGGGCAGATCGAGCAGATCCTCGACGTCTGGTACGGCTTCGTCGGCTCACACCCCCACCTGCTCGCCTACTTCTCCACGCCCGGCGGCGAGCCGATCGGCGAGTACCTGACGCGCGTGCGGGCGCGTTTCGGCCGCTGGATCATCGACACCTGCACCCGTCCCTACGACCAGCGCTGGCTGGCCTACCAGCACGAGATCGCCCTTCGCCACACCCGGGAGAAGAAGAACCACACCGATCGGGCCGGCTCGGTCCCCGACATCTCGCTGCGCTACCTCATCGCGTTCATCTACCCGATCACCGCGACGATCCGCCCCTTCCTGGCCGCGGACGGGCACGACGACGACCAGGTCGAGGCCATGTTCCAGGCCTGGTTCAAGGCCGTCACCCTGCAGATCGCCCTGTGGTCGCAGCCCTACGCCGGCCCCGCCTGGTAACCGCCACGACGCCATCACGGCAGAAGCGCCAGCGCCTCCTCGGTGTTGTGTTCGGCGATCATCAGCATGAACGACCGATCGGGGAAGTCTCCGTCGAGGAGGCGCAACGGACCGGCCACCAGCGACAGGCGCGTCGCGAGCATGAACAGGTCGAGGCGCCGCGGATCGAGGCCCGGCCGGGACAGTGCCGCGTACCGCTCGCCGAAGCGGAGCCGGAGGAAGACGTGCTCCCACTCGACGTCGAAGTACATCAGGCCCTCGATGTCGATCAATACGGCGTGCCCGTCCCCGTCGACCAGGACGCGGTCGGGACCCAGCTCCCCGTGGATCAGTCCGTACTCGGCGCGCGGCGTCACCCGCCCCGCCAGCTCCCGCAGCCGGTCGCCCAGCGCTCCGGCCGCGGCGGAGATCCTGCCGTCCCGCTCCGCCGCCTCCTCCAGGTCCCGCAGAGCACGTCCGCGAATCTCCGCATCCCACAACCTAGTGATGGCCGGACGGCGGGCTCCTGAGGTCATGGTGTTCCAAGCCGGGATGAGGCAGGATCGCCGCCATGACGACCAGCGGCGGCGACCCGATCGCGATCACGATGTCGGTCGATCACTGGCTGGTCATCGATGCCGCGCTGGCCGGCGAGAGCGCCGCCGGCGACCACGGCCAGAGCCTGCGTGAGCTGCGTGCTCTCGGCTCGGCCGCGCTGCCTGACCGGCCCGCCGACGCCGACGCCGAGGGCATGCGGCTCGGGCCGCACCCCGGCCAGACCGTGACCCTCACGCTGACTCGCGGCCAGTGGGACGCGATCGCCTCCGTGCTGCGCCGGGAAGCCGATGCCATCACCGCCGGCAGCGGGGCCGCCGGGCTTCATCGTGCGATCGCCGCCTTTCTCGGCTCCCGCACCGGCGACACCGGCCCGGATTCAAGCACCCTGTAGCGGGAATCGCCCTTGCCCTTCTTCGCCTACTTGATCGCGGCCAGGTCCAGGACGTACATCTCGTTCTTGATCGGGTAGGTCATCAGGCGGTCCAGGCCGCCGTCGGGGATTCCCATGCTTCCTCGCGCGTCCGGGCGGATGCCGAGATCCGCGGACCGGCCGGTGTCGGCGTCGTACAGCGTCAGGACGGACTGGTTGCCCGGTCCTTCCAGCGTGACCTTGAAGAAGCGCTCCAAGCCGGCGTCGTCGCCGACCTGGAAGGTGCCCGGCAGCTCGCGTTCCCGGAAGCCGTCGCGGTCGCGGACGAAGCTCCGCAGGATGGTCTGGTTCTGTACCGTGTCCGGGCAGCGGCGCGTCCCGCACCGGATCTCCTTGCCGGAGCGGTCCCGGGGGCGTTCGACCTTGACGGTCTGGTATCGCACCAGCACGCCCGCGCACCGGTCGACGCCGCACCTGACCTCCTCGCCCGCCTTGACCATGGCGTCGCGCCGTTCACCGGTCTCGGCGTTGAGCAGCTCGCGGAAGATCGCCTTTCCGTGGTGGACGCCCACCCACGGCCATCGCAGGACGTGGTGCCGCTCGGCGCCCTTCACCGGCCGCGGCGTGCCCCCGCTCAGAGGCACCCGGTAAACCCCGCCCTTCTCGTACGCGAAGACCACGTCCGAACCCGTCACCGTCAGCCCGTTGATGTGCCCCTGCTTCATGACGTCTCCGAGCGGCACGTCGGTCACCGCCCGAGGCCGGCCACCGGCGGCCGGTACCGTCCAGATCCGGGCGACGCGCGGGCCGCCCGCCTCCTTGTAGGACGCCCACCAGACGATGTGGCCGCCACCGGCGGCGACGCCGTCGGCGAAGATGGCCGATCCCTTCGTCGCCGGGATCTCGGCGATCTGCCGGGGCTTGCCGGTGCCCAGGTCATAGCTCCACAGGAACTGCCGCTTCCCGTCGGACACGCCCGTCATGACCAGCAGCGTGCGATCGTCCAGGAGCAGTTGCGGGTAGTACGCGCGGCCGCCGGGCAGCTTGGCCGGGATCTTGTGGACCGCCTGCGGCCACACCTTCTCGATGGGCGGCGGAATCCTGTCCGCCGGCAGCCCGGCCTCGCCGGTCGCGCTGACCACGGGGTACGGCCCGGCCGGCGCGTCCAGAACGCTCACCACCGCGCCCATCCCGCCGGCCACCAGGACCACGGCCACGGCCGCGCGTACGGCGGCGATCCCGGCGCGCCGCCGGCGATGGCGGGTCTTGACCGTCGCGGCCAGCCCGGCGGGCGCCTGCGGCGCATGACGGGCCGCCCCGGAAAGAACGCGGCTCAGCTTCTCTTCCAGGTCGGTCATCGCAAGCTCCTGTTGGTCGCCGGTAGGGAGGAACGCAGCTTGTCCAGGCCCCGGAAGGCCTGGCTGCGCACGGTTCCGGAAGAGATGCCGAGCACCTCGGCGATGTCGGCGTCGCTGAGCTGCTCGTAGTAGCGCAGCACCAGCACGGCGCGCTGTCTGCGGGGCAGCGCGGCCAGCTCCTGCCACAGGCCCTGTTCCTCGTCGGGAAGGAAGACTTCGTGGTGAACCCGCTCCGGCGGTTCTCCGGTGAGCTGTTCACGCCTGCGCCGCCGCCAGACGCTGATGTGTAACCGCGCCATCGTGGTCCGGACGTAGCTGTGCGGGCTGTCCTTGCGCCGCACCCTCGGCCAGGCTCCGCACAGCCGTACCAGAGCTTCCTGGACCAGGTCGGCGGCGTCATGCGGGTTTCCGGTCAGGACGTATCCGTAGCGGAGCAGGGCGTCCGTCTGCTCTGCGACGAAGTCGTCGAAGCCGGGCTCGTCATCCACTGGTCGTCCCTTCGGTCGTCATGTCCCAGACGGCCGAAGGGACGAGGACGTTGCATCGCCCGGCGAATGTTTTCCGGAGATGGCGAGCGGGGTGCGGGACGGTGCTCAGCCGCGGGCGTTCCTGGGCTGGGGTGTGATGCCGGTGGACCGCGGCGCGGCGCCCTCCGCCCTGGCCTGTGCCACCAGGGCGGCCATCCCGGTCACCGTCGCCTCCCTGAACAGGCTGCGCATCGGCAACCGGACGCCCAGCTTCTTGCGGATCAGCGAGATGAGCTGGACCGCGACCAGCGAGTTGCCGCCCAGCTCGAAGAAGTCGTCCTCGATGCCGACCCGCGGCGTGCCCAGCACCTCCGACCACAGCGCGGCCAGCGCGGCCTCCACCTCGTCCCGCGGCGCGACGTAGCCGGTGTCGTCCTGCTCGCCGCCCTCGGCGGCGGCGCCCGCGGGAAGGGCCACCTCCAGGGTCTCTTTGGTCAGCGTACGCACCCCGGCCACGAACTCGGCCAGCGGCGTGGCGTTGACCACCACCTGGGTGCCGACCGCGTGCCCGAGCAGGCGGCGGAAGGCCTCGGCGCCCAGCGCGGGCAGGATGCCGGCCTGGGCGCCCTCGCGGTCGAGCGCGACACCGGCGGCGGCCGACTTCTCCGCCACCTCCGGCTGCCCGTCGTCCTCCTCCACGCTCTGGGTGACCGACTCGACGTCCACCCGCCGCAGCACGAACTCCGAGATCTCCACGACCGGCCGCCCGGTGTCGTCGTACATCGTGACGTCCACGGCGATCACCTCGCCGCCGCCCTCCCGGTGTACGGCGTGGCTCCACACCCTGGCCGGCAGCGGCGCGTGCACGGTGAGCCGGCCGTACCCGAGCGGGAGGTAGCTGTGCTCACCGGCGGCGCTGACGAACGCGGTGGCCTCGTCGAGCAGCGCCGGATGCAGGCCGTAGCGGCCGAGCTCGGCGGCGGTCTCCGGCGCCGCCTCCAGCAGGGCGATCTCCTCCCCCGCCCCCTGGGCGACCGAGCGCAGGCTGCGCCAGCGCGGGCCGAAGGTGACCAGGCCGGAGGCGGAGGCGAACATGTTCTCCGTGCGCGTGCCGTACGAGCAGCGGGCACGGATCCCGGCGAGGTCGGCCGTGCTCGCGGCGGCGCCGGCCACCCAGGCGGCGCTGCCCCTCACATGGGTACGCGGGGCGCCGCCGGCGACGCTGACCACCTCGAAGTCGGCGCCCTCGCCGGTCGCGGTGAACAGCACCCGCAGCTCGGCGGAGGAGGTCACCGGCAGCGGCGCGGTGAAGGCGACGTCGCGCAGCTCGACCACGTGCTCCGGGCCGGGGGCGGGCACCACTGAGGTGAAGGCGAAGCGGGCGCACTCGAGGTAGCCGGTGCCGGGCATGACGGGGACGCCGGCCAGGCGGTGCTCGTCCAGCACCCAGTGGGTGGCGGGTGAGAGCCTGCCACCGCACCAGGCCGGGCGGCCGTCGCCGGGCTCGTGCAGCTCGGTGAGCAGCGGATGCGCCAGGGGGTTGGTCCGGTCGCCGCGCTGGAGCGCGCGGAAGACCTTGGGCGCCTCGACCTCGGCGGCCATGCCCACCTCCAGCCAGGCGCCCCAGTCGACCGACAGCACCCGGCCGGGCCAGGTGGCGGCGTAGGCGTCGAGGAAGGCGTTGGCCGCGCAGTAGTCGACCTGGCCGAAGCCGCCGGCCACGGCGGTGACGGACGAGCAGAGCATGACGAAGTCGAGGTCCAGGTCGCCGAAGACGTCGCGCAGCGCCCGCGTCCCGGCGATCTTCGGCGCCATGACACGGGCGGCGTCGGCGGGATCCTTGACCTCGGCCATGCCGCCGCCGGGCAGCCCGGCGGCGTGGACCAGGCCGTCCACGCGGCCGAAGCGCTCCAGCGCGCTCGCGCGCGCCCGGCGCAGCGCCTCCGGGTCGGTCACGTCGGCCGCCAGCACGAGCACCCCGGCCCCGGCCGCCTCCATGCGCGCGATGGCCGCCCGCGCCCGCGCTCCGGGCGTGCCGGTACGGCTGAGCAGGACCACCGCGCCGCGAGTACTCGTGGCCAGGTCCTCGGCGAGGGTGAGCCCGATGCCGCCCAGGCCGCCGGTGATCACGTAGACGCCGCCGTCGCGCAGCCCGGCCATCGGGTCGGGGGACGGCGGCAGCTCGACGGCCTCGTGGTGCAACGTCCACCGGCGTCCAGAACGCAGGACGACCGGCGTGGTCACGGCGTCGGTCAGCTCGGCCACCAGCGCGTCCAGGTCACCGGCGGCCGACTCCACGTCGATGTGGCGCACCGACAACCACGGCGCCTCCAGCGGCAGCACGTTGGCGATGCCGGCCACGGTGGCGTGCTCGGGCCGGCGAACGTCGTGGCCGAGCACGTTCTGCGCGCCTTCGGTGACGACGTCGAGCCGGACCTCGTTCTCCCGCTCGGACTGGGCCAGCGCCTGGAACAACGCCAGCAGGGTGGAGAAGCCGTCCTCCTGCGCGGTGCCGGGGTCCAGGGCCCAGGCGTGGACGACGTGCCCGGGTGTCCCGATCTCCGCCAGCAGGCGCTCGCAGTCCTCCCGGGAACCCGGGCGCAGGGTGAACGAGCCGCCGGCGGCGCCGTACGCCTCGCCCTTGCGGACGGTCACCACCTCGGCGCCGGCCGAGCGCAGCGCGGCCGTCAGCGGCTCGCTCGCGGGCCCGGCGAACACGAGCAGGCGCTCCCCCAGCGGTGCGCCGGCGACGGGCCGCGGGGTCTGCCGCCAGGCGGGCAGGCTGAACCACTGCTCGATCGGCAGCGCGCCGGTCCTGGGCGACCTTGGGTAGACCAGCTCGGGGTCGGCCTGGACCGGCACCCAGTGGCGGGTGCGCTCGAAGGGGTAGGTGGGCAGCGGGACCCGGCGGCCGGGCTCGCCGGGGACCTCAAGCGGTGCGCCGGCGACCCAGAGCGCGCCCGCCGCCGCGTACAGCACCCGCAGGTCGGAGCCGGAGTCGGCGGGGCCGGGCAGGCTTGGGAGCGGCTTCGGCGCGGTCTTCGGGAGCTGGCTCCTGATCAGTCCGGAGAGCTGCCGGCCGGGGCCGCATTCGACGAGCTGCCACTCGCCCTCGGCCGCCAGCGCGGCCACGCAGTCGCCGAACCGGACCGGTTCGCGCAGGTGACGAGCCCAGTAGGCGGGGTCGACGGCCTCGGCGGGGGTGATCCAGGTGCCGCTCACGTTCGACAGGAACGGCAGCGCCGGCACGCGGCGCTCGGTGGCGGCGACGAGCTGGTGGAACTCACCCACGATCGGGTCCATCATCGGCGAGTGGAAGGCGTGTGAGGTGCGTAACGCGGTCGAGGTGACGCCCTGCGCGGTGAGCCGGTCGCGGTACTCGGCGACCAGGCTCTCCGGCCCCGCGACCACGCAGGTGCCGGGGCCGTTGACGGTGGCGATCACCAGGCCGTCGGGCAGGCCGGGCCGTACGTCGTGCTCGTCCAGGCGGACGGCCAGCATCGAGCCGGCCGGCATGCTCTGCATCAGCCGGCCACGGGCGGCGACCAGGCGGATCGCGCCGGGCAGGTCGAAGACGCCCGCGACGGTGGCGGCGACGTACTCGCCGATGCTGTGGCCGATCATCGCGGCCGGCTCGACGCCCCACGAGCGCCAGAGCCGGGCCAGCGCGTACTCGATGGTGAACAGCGCGGGCTGGGTGAGCTCGGTGCGCCGCAGCGCCTCGGCGTCGTGGGTGAGCGGGTCGAAGCCGAGCAGCCGGGCGCACTCGCCGACGGCGTCGCGGAAGACCTCCTCCGTCTGGTACAGCTCCCGGCCCATGCCCTCGTACTGGGCGCCCTGACCGGGGAACAGCCAGGCCACGCGCGGGTTGCCGGCCACGCCCCTGACCAGGCGCCGCTGGTCGCCGAGTGCCCGTACGGCCTCCTCGTGGCTGCCCGCCACCACGACCGCGCGGTGCTTGAACCGGCGGCGGCCGGTCCGCAGGGTGTGCGCGACGTCGGCCAGGTCGAGATCCTCGGTGGCGAGCCGGGCGGCCAGCCGTTCCGTCATGGCGGCCAGCGCGGACGGCGTGCGGGCCGACAGCCGCAACAGGTGGTGACCGCGGTGCTCACGCACGGCCGGAGGGAGCGGCGGCGCCTCCTCTAGCACGATGTGGGCGTTGGTGCCGCCGATGCCGAAGGAGCTGACGCCCGCGCGGCGCGGCACGCCGTTCGACTTCCACTCGGTCAGCTCGGCCGCCACGTGGAACGGGTTGGCGCCGAAGGGGATGCGCGGGTTGGGCCGCTCGTAGTTGAGCGTGGGCGGGATCTTGCCGTGCTCGATCGCCAGGACCGTCTTGGTCAGCCCGGCGATGCCGGCGGCCGGACCCAGGTGGCCGATGTTGGTCTTGACCGAGCCGATCGCGCACCAGCCCGCATCGTCGGTGTCCCGGCCGAACACCGAACTCAGCCCGCTCACCTCGATCGGGTCGCCGACGGAGGTGCCGGTGCCGTGCGCCTCCACATACGTGATCGTGCGCGGGTCGATGCCGGCGACCGCGAGCGCGCCCGCGACCGCCCCGGCCTGTCCCTCGGAGCTGGGCGCGGAGAAACCGGCCTTCGAGGAGCCGTCGTTGTTGATGGCGTTGCCGCGGATGACCGCGCGGATGTGGTCGCCGTCGGCGACGGCGTCGGACAGTCTCTTGAGTACGGCGATGCCGCCCCCGCCGCCCCAGATGGTGCCCTGGGCCGAGGCGTCGAAGGCGCGGCAGTGGCCGTCGGGCGAGTAGATGCCGTCCTGGTGGTACAGGTACCCCCACTCCGGCGGCAGCTCGAAGGAGGCGCCGCCGGTCAGCGCCATGTCGCACTCGCCGCCGCGTAACGCCTCGCAGGCCACGTGCACGGCCACCAGCGAGGAGGAGCAGGCGGTGTGCAGGGTCAGGCTGGGGCCGCGCAGGTCGAGCTTGTAGGAGACGAACGTCGCCAGGTAGTCGGGGTGGTTGCCCACGTAGACGGCGAGGTTGCCGGCCGAGGCGTGGGTCTTGCGGTCGCGCCGGATGTAGAGCCACTGGTACTCGTCGGAGCCGATGGCCCCGTACACCCCGATCTCACCGTCGTAGCGGGCCGGGTCGTAGCCCGCGTCCTCCAGCGCGGTGTGCGCCAGCTCCAGGAAGAGGCGCTGCTGCGGGTCGCGCAGCTCGGCCTCCCGTGGCGACATGCCGAAGAAGGCGGCGTCGAGGGCGCCGTAGTCGGCGGCGACGGACGCGGCCCGGACGAAGCCGGGGTCGTCCAGCAGGTAGCCGGGCACGCCGAGTTCGGCCTGCTCATCCCGGCTGTAGAAACGCACAGACTCCACGCCGTCCACGAGGTTGCGCCAGAACTGCGGCACATCCCCCGCGCCGGGCAGCCGGCAGGCCAGCCCGACGACTGCGATGGGCTCGACCGTCGGTTCGGTCATGTCTCACTCTTTCCTTGTGGGCCTGGTCCGGGCACGGCTTGCGGCGATCGGCCGGGCGCGGCCGGAACCGGAGGTGGTGCTGTGGCCGTCGAAGAACTTCTCGTCGACGGCGATATGGGGGACGACGCGGCGGCGCGTCTCGGGTCGCGGTGAGCGGCATTCTCTAGAGTCCGGATAAATCCTTATAGCCAAGGACATAATTCCAAGTCAACGCCGATTTCGGGCGCATACAAAACCGATAAAGGGCGTGACAGAAAGTAGTGATTGTCAGGCCTGTGGTGAATGTGTATGAATCTCGTTTAATGTGGCGTTCACCGAGAAAGTGAGGCAGTGGTGACATCCTCGGCGGGGCTGTCCTCAGACGAAATCCAGCTTTCCGACACCAAGCGAGCTCTGCTGGAGCAACGCCTCCGCCGCCGGTCCACCGGCAAGTCAGCGGGCATCCCGCGGCGCGAGCCGGGTGCCGAGATCCCCTTGTCCTATGCCCAGGAGGGCCTGTGGTTCATGGAGCAATTCGCTCCAGGAACAGCCGCCTACACCATCCCTTTCGTCCTGCGGCTGCGCGGCAGCCTCGATGATGAACGACTTCACCAAGCCCTTAATACGGTCGTGGCCAGGCACGAGATTTTGCGCACCCGATTTCCGGCCGACGCGGACGGCAGGCCCCGCGTGGAGGTGTCCGATATCGGACACGTCGAGTTGCGGCGGCTGGCCGCCACCGACGAGGCGCACGCCCGCGACCTCCTGGGCGCCGAACTCGCCCGCCCCTTCGTGATCGCCACCGAACCGCCCGTACGCGCCGCGCTCGTCCGCCTCGCCGAGGACGACCACATCCTGCTGGTGACGCTCCACCACATCGCCGGTGACGGATGGTCGCTGGAGATCCTGGCCGGGGAACTGCGCACCCTCTACGCCGGCGAGACCCCGCCCGAACTGGCCCTGCAGTACGCCGACTTCGCCCTCTGGCAGCGCACCCGCCCGGCCGACCGGGCCGACCTGGCCTACTGGCGCGAACGGCTGGCCGGCGTGCCACCCATCGACCTGCCCATCGACGGCCGCCGCGGCGCCGTGGCCACCTTCGACGGCGCCTCCCACTCCTTCCGGCTCGGCCCCGACCTGCTGGCCGCCGCCGGCCGCCTGGCCAGGGAGCACGACGCCACGCTCTACATGGTCGTGCTGGCCGCCTACCAGGTAATGCTCGGCCGCCACAGCGGGCAGACCGACTTCGCCGTCGGCACGCCGGTCGGCGGGCGCCCGCGCAGCGAGCTCGAACCCCTCATCGGCATGTTCGTCAACATGCTGGCCATGCGCGCCGACCTGGACGGCGACCCCACCTTCACCGAACTGCTCACCCGGGTCAGGCAGAACACCCTGGACGCCTTCACCCACCAGCGGCTGCCCTTCGAGCAGTTCGTCGGGGAGCTGGGGCACACCCGGGACGTCTCGCGCACCGCCGTCTTCCAGGCCGCGCTGGCCCTGCAGAGCTACGACGAGGACAGCTTCGCCTGGCCGGGGCTGGCGGCGGAGCCGTACCCGCTGACCGCGAAGGCCGCGCCCTACGAGCTGGAGTTGTTCCTGACCGAGCGGGACGACGGGCTCGACGCGCTGTTCGTCTACAACCGGAACCTGCTGGACCCGGTCACGGTCGAGGAGTTCGGCGCCCGGTTCACCACTCTGCTGCGCGCCGCCGTCGCCGGGCCGGACACGCGGGTGTCGGACCTGGAGATGCTGACCCCGCGGGAACACGAAAAACTCCTGGCGCTGGCCGAGGGGCCGCGCGAGCCGTACCCCGGACAGAAGACGCTGGGCGGGCTGTTCGAGGAGCAGGCCGCCCGCACGCCCGGCGCCATCGCCCTGGAGTACGGCCGGCAGCGCCTCACCTACGCCGAGCTGGAGCGGCGCTCGGCCCTGCTGGCCGGGCGATTGCGCGAACGGGGCGCGGGGCCGGGGACCCGGGTCGCGGTGGGCATGGAACGTTCGCTCGACCTGGTCGTGAGCCTGCTGGCCGTGGTCAGGGCGGGCGCCGCCTACGTGCCGCTGGACCCCGACTATCCGCAGGAGCGCCTGGACTTCATGCTGCGGGACGCGCGTGCGGCGATCCTGCTGCCGCAGGAGACGGCCCTCGCGCCCCTCCCGGCGACGGACACGCCGCCGACCTCGGCCCACCCCGCCTACATGATCTACACCTCCGGCTCGACCGGCCGGCCCAAGGGCGTGCCCAACACGCACGCCGCCATCATCAACCGCCTGGACTGGATGCAGCGCCGCTTCGGCCTGACCGGCGCGGACGTGGTCATGCAGAAGACGCCCGCGGGCTTCGACGTCTCCGTCTGGGAGTTCTTCTGGCCGATCGTCACCGGCGCCCGTCTCGTGGTGGCCGAGCCGGGCGGGCACCGCGACACCGCCTACCTGCGTGATCTGATCATCGGCAGCGGCGTGACGACCATGCACTTCGTGCCGTCGATGCTCGCCGCCTTCCTGGAGGAGGAGGGCGTCGAGGGCTGCGCCTCGCTGAAGAGGGTCATCTGCAGTGGCGAGGAACTGCCGCCGGCCGTCGCCGCCCGGTTCTTCGAGCGCCTGCCGGACACCGAACTGCACAACCTCTACGGCCCCACCGAGGCCGCCGTCGACGTCACCGCCTGGCGGTGCGCGCCCGGCGAGAGCCGGATCCCGATCGGCCATCCGGTACAGAACACCCGCATCCACGTCCTCGACGCGCGGCTGCGGCCGGTGCCGTCCGGCGTGCCCGGCGAGCTGCACATCGGCGGCGTCCAGGTCGCCCTCGGCTACCACGACCGGCCCGCGCTGACCGCCGGCCGCTTCGTGCCCGACCCCTACGGCCCGCCGGGTGCACGCCTGTACCGCACCGGCGACCTGGCCCGGGTACGGCGCGACGGCGCCGTGGAGTTCCTCGGCCGGCTGGACAACCAGGTCAAGATCCGCGGCCAGCGGGTGGAGCTGGGCGAGATCGAGGCCGTGCTGCGCGAGCAGGCGGGCGTGCGCGAGGCGCTCGTCGTCGCCGGCGCGGACGGCCTGGTGGCCTACGTCGTCACCGACGCCCCGGACACCGGCCTCCGGGCGGCGCTGAAGGAGATCCTGCCCGACCACATGGTGCCCGGCGCGTACGTGACCATGGACGCGCTGCCCCTCAGTCCCAACGGCAAGGTCGACCGCGCCGCGCTGCCCGCGCCCACCCGGACCGCCGGAGCCGGCGCCCCGCCCACCACCCCGGCCGAGATCGCCGTCGCCGGGATCTGGGGCGAACTGCTCGGCCTGAGCGACATCCGGGCCGACGACGACTTCTTCGAGATCGGCGGGCACTCCCTGGTCGCCATCCAGGTCGTGGCCAGGCTGCGCAAGCTGCTCGCGCCGGTCGAAGGGCGCTCGGTCGGCGTCATGGACCTGTTCAGGAACTCCACCGTGCGGGCGCTGGCCGAGCTCATCGAGGGCCCCGCCCCGGACGAGGACACGCCGCGCGAGCTCCTGCACCGCCTCACGCGCTCGCGTACCACGCCCGCGCTCACGCTCGTCTGCTTCCCCTACGGCGGCGGCAGCGCCCTGGTCTACCAGCCGCTGGCCGACGCCCTGCCGGAGGAGTGCGCGCTGTACTCCATGGCCTTCCCCGGCCACGACCCCGGACGCCCCGACGAGCCGGTGATGCCCCTGGACGAGGTCATCGGCCAATGCGTGCGCGAGATCCTCGACGGCATCGAGGGACCGATCGCCCTGTACGGCCACTGCGGCATCGGTGGCGCCGTCACCGCCGAGGTCGCCCGGCGCCTGGAGGCCGCGGGGCGCGACCTGGAGGCCGTCTACATCGGCGCCATCTTCCCCTTCGCCCGGCCGCAGGGCCGCGTCGCCGGGCCCCTGGGCAGGCTGCTGCGCTCCGACCGGCTGCGCGGCGACCGTACCTATGAGAACCGCATGAAGGCCATGGGCAACGACATCTCCGGCCTGGACGAGGAGCAGGTCAAGTTCATGGTCCGCAACCAGCGCCGGGACACGCTGATCGCGGAGGAGTCGTTCACCCGCATGCTCGGCGAGCGGGCGGAGCCGTTGCGCGCGCCGGTGATCGCGGTCGTCGGCGAGCAGGACCCGGCGACCGACTACTACCGCGAGCGCTACCGGGAGTGGCAGTTCCTGTCGCCCACCACCGCGCTCGTCGTGCTCAGCGAGGCCGGCCACTACTACCTGAAGTACCGCGCGGACGACCTCGCCCAGATCCTCACCAACACGCACATCGCGATGGAGTACGGCTCGGCCGCCGCCCTGAACCGCTCCGCGAGGGGGCCGGCCGCCCGGTGGTGGGTCGAGGAGACCGCCTCGCCGGAAAAGGAGAAGCACGCGCCGCCCCCGAGCATGCGGCGCTTCCTGAGCGTGTCGGCCGCCCAGCTCGTCGCCCTGGTCGGCACCGCGATCACCGACTTCGCGATCCCGATCTGGGTGTACACCACGACCGGATCCCTGCTGAACTTCGCCCTCCTGGTCGCGTTGGCGATCATGCCCGGCGTCCTGGCCGCCCCGCTCCTCGGCGCGATCGTCGACCGGTCGGGCAAACGCGCGATGATGGCCCTGGGCAACAGCCTCGCCGGCGGCGTGCAGCTGATCTTCGGCGCGCTGTTGTGGACCGGCGCCCTGGCCACCTGGCACATCTATCCGCTCGTCGCGGCGCTCTCGGTCATGATGGTCTTCCAGCGGCTCGCCTACTCCGCGGCGCTGCCGCAGCTCGTGCCCAAGCGCTACCTCGGGCACGCGGCCGGCGTGGTGCAGATGCTCCTGGGCACCTCCCAGTTCGTCGCCCCGCTCCTGGCCGTGGCGCTCCTGGCCGGCGTCGGCCTGAGCGGCATCCTGGCGATCAACGTCGCCGGCTTCTGCGTGATGCTGGGCGCGCTGGCCGTCATCCGCTTCCCCGCCACCCTCGGGCTGGAGCGGCGCGAGACACTGGCCGCCGAGATCGCCGGCGGGTTCCGCATGTCGCTGGGCAACCGGCACCTGCGGGCCGCGCTGCTCTACTTCGCCGTGCTCAACGTCATGCTGGCCGCGGTGCTGATGTCGATCTCGCCACTGGTGCTGTCGTTCTCCGACCTCGGCACCGCCGGGCGCATCGCGTTCGTCGGCGGCCTGGGCGCCACCCTCGGCGGCATGATCGTCGCACTGTGGGGCGGGCCGCGCCGGCGCCGCATGCGCGCCGTGCTGCTCGGCACCCTGGCGCTCAGCCTGTTCGCCGTCGTCACCGGGGCGTACGCCTCGCCGCTGACCGTCGGTCTCGGCGCGTTCGGACTGTGGTGCAGCCTGTCGGTGGTCAACGGCGTCTTCATGACGATCATCCACGTGAAGGTGCCGCAGCGCTTCCACGGCCGGGTGATGGCGTTCAACCAGATGATCTCCTGGTCCACGCTGCCGGTCGGCATGGCCGTGGTCGCGCCGCTGGGCGAGCGGGTGCTGGAGCCGCTGCTCATGCCGGACGGCGCGCTGGCCGCCACCGTCGGCGCGGTGATCGGGGTGGGACCCGGGCGCGGCATCGGGTTCATGTACGTCCTGCTCGGCGTGGGCATCGCCGTACACGCGCTGGTGTCGATGCGGATCCCGCTCCTTGCCAGGTTCGACCGGGAGGTGCCGGAAGCCGATCCCGACGACCTCGTCGGCGCGCGGGCGCTGCAGGCCGGCGCGGGCAACACCGTCAGCCTCGCCTGGAGCGCGCCCGCCTTCGCCAAGGCGCTGACCATGCCGCTGAGCGCGGACACGGCGGCGGGCCTGCTCGGGGAGCCGGTCGAGCGGGTCCTGCTGCGCACCGGCGGCGAGATCAGCGCGGTGTACGAGGTCAGGACGCCCAGCCGCGAGCTGATCTTCAAGCTGTATCCCGGCCTGTTCACCGACCGCATGCGCAAGGAACAGCGGGTGTACGAGCTGCTCGCCCGCACCGGGGCGGCGGCGCCCAGCGTGGTCCTGGCCGACGACTCCAAGCGTGACCTGCCCCAGGCGTACCTGGTGATGACGAAGATCCCCGGCCGGCCGCTCTCGCAGGTCTCCGCCGCCCTCGACGCCGCGACCGTCGAACGGCTCTACCGCGAGATGGGCCGCGTGCTGCGGGCCGTGCACAGCGTCGAACTCACCGCGTACGGCCCGCTGGACGGGGTCCAGGAACCCACGAACGACGCCTACCTCGGCGGCCAGTTCGACCTCAAGGTCGCCCGGTTCGCCGAGTTCGGCGGCGACCCCGACGTGCACGCGGCGCTCGTCGCCCGCGTGCGCGCCGACCGTCACCTGCTGGCGCGCTGCGCCACCCCCGTCCTGCTCCACCACGACTTCCACGAGCGCAACGTCATGGCCGACGAGCACGACGGGCGATGGGAACTGACCGGCGTCATCGACGTCGAGAACGCGCTCGCCGGCGACCCCCTCATGGACCTGGCCCGCACCGACTACTTCGCGGTCAAGGACGACCCCGCCCGCCGCCGCGCCCTCCTGGACGGGTACGGCACGCTGCCCGGCGACTGGGCCGAGCGGCTGGCCTTCTACCGGCTCTACCACGCGCTGGACCAATGGCACTGGCTGGCCACCCTCGGCGAGGTCAGCGCGCTGGAGCCGATCACCCGGGAGATTCGCGCATGCCTGTGACCGAAGACGCCTTCCCCGCCTCCTCCGCGCAGGAACGGGTCTGGTTCCTCACCACGCTGCTGCCCGGCCTGCCTCTCTACAACATCGCGGGCATCTCCCGGCTGGAACGGCTCGGCGACGTCGACCCGGCGCTCATGGAGCGGGCGCTCCGGCTGGTGACCGAGCGGCACGAGCCGATGCGCACCCGCTTCGAGCTGCGCGAGGAGCAGGTCATGCAGCTCATCGCACCCGAGATCCCGGTACGGCCGGCCTACACGGACCTGACCGGCGACGAGGCGTCTTTGGCGGCGCTGGCCGCGCGCGACGCCGCCGAGCCGTTCGCCCTCGACCGGGCGCCGCTGTGGCGGGCCAGGCTGGTCAAGCTCGGCGGCGGCCGGTGGCGGCTCGTCCAGGTCTTCCACCACGCCATCTACGACGCGTGGTCCGCGGAGATCTTCAGCGCCGACCTCACCGAGGCGTACCTGTCGCTGCGCGAGCAACGTGCCCCCCGCTTCGCCAAGCTGACCGTCCAGTACGCCGACTACGCCGTCTGGCAGCGCGAGCAGGGCTTCGAGACCGACCTGGCCTACTGGAGCCGGCGCCTGGCCGGATCGGCCCCCCTCGAACTGCCCGCCGACCACCCCCGGCCCGCCGAACTCGGCTACGCCGGAGCCAACCACCCGTTCACCGTGCCGGCCGAGCTGACGGCGCGGGTGGCGGCGCTGGCCAGGAGCCGCGGCGCCACCCCCTTCATGGTGCTGTTCACCGCCTACGCCGCCCTGCTCGCCCGCTGGAGCGGCCAGAACGACGTGGTGATCGGCTCACCCGTGGCCGGCCGCGACCAGGACGAGCTCAACCCGCTCATCGGCATGTTCGTCAACACCCTGCCCCTCCGCACCGACCTGGGCGGCGACCCCGCCTTCGGCGAAGCCCTGGACCGCGTGCGCACCACCGTCCTGGAGGCGCTCGAACACCAGGACGTGCCCTTCGCCCGCATCGTCGGCGCGCTCAACCCGCCCCGCGACCCCGCCCGCACCCCGCTCTACCAGGTCGCCTTCAACCAGCTCCCCTTCGACGTACGCGGCCAGATCGGCACCGGGACCACCAAGACCGACCTCACGCTGGAGCTGCAGAACGCGCGGGGCGACATGAGCGGGTGGCTGGAGTACAGCACCGACCTCTACGACCCGGCCACGATCGCCGGGCTCGCTGAGGGATACCTCGCCCTGCTCGACGCCGCCACCGCCGACCCGTCCCTGCCGCTGTCGCGCCTGCCGCTCATGCCCGGCTCCCGCCGTGCCGAGGTGGCCGGCGCCTGGCACGGGCCGCGGCTGCCGTATCCGTCACGGCCCCTTCACGATCTCGTGGCGGCCCGCGCCGCCGAGATGCCGGACGCCCCCGCGGTGATCGTCCCGCACGAGGACCGCACGCTGACCTACGCCGAGCTGGACGCCCGCGCCGACGTCCTCGCCAGGACGATCGTCTCCCGCGGCGTGGGAATCGAGTCCCCGGTCGCGGTCTGCCTCCCGCCCGGCGCCGACCTCGTGATCGCCCTGCTGGCCGTGCTGAAGTCCGGCGCCTGCTACGTCCCCCTCGACCCCCGCTACCCGGCCGACCGGCTGCGCCTCATGCTCGAGGACTCCGGAACCGAGCTCGCGCTCACCACCCCGGAACTGGCCAACCGCCTGCCCGGCGTCGCCCTGCTGACCGACCTGGGCGAAGAGGTTCCGGACCACCATCCGCTGCCGGCCGTCACGCTCGATCACCTCGCCTACGTGATCTACACCTCCGGCTCCACCGGCGTGCCCAAGGGCGTCATGGTCCCGCACCGGGGCGTGGTGAACCTGGTCGAAAGCCTGGCGTTCCCGGCGGCCGAGCGGGTGCTGCTGCTGACCCCGCTCTCCTTCGACATCGCCGCACTCGAACTCTTCGGGCCGCTCCTCCGGGGAGGGGCGGTCGTGGTGGCGCCGCCGTACGGCAAGCTCACCAAGCTTCTGGCGGACGTGACGACCGTCCAGGCGCCCCCGTCCGTCCTGGAGGAGATCGTCGCCGACCTCCCTGACGGCCTGCCGAAGATCCTGAGCGGCGGCGAGCCCCTCGGCCTCCCCCTGGCCCGCCGCCTGCTGGCCAAGACCCAAGAGCTCCACAACATGTACGGCCCCACCGAGACCACCATCTGGTCCCTCACCCACCGGGTACGCCCGGAGGACACGGCCGTCTCGATCGGCCGCCCCGTGGCCAACACCACGTCCTACGTCCTGGGCCCCGGCCTGGACCCGCTCCCGCCCGGCGTGGTCGGCGAACTCTACCTGGGCGGCGACGGCCTGGCCCGCGGCTACCACCGCCGCCCGTCCCTGACCGCCGCCCGCTTCGTCCCCGACCCCTTCGGTACGGCCGGCGGCCGCCTCTACCGCACCGGCGACCTGGTCCGCCGCCGGCCCGACGGCACCCTCGAATTCGTCGGCCGGTCAGACGACCAGGTGAAGGTCCGCGGCGTCCGCATCGAACTGGGCGAGGTCGAAACCGCCCTCACCACCCACCCCGGCGTCACCCGCGCGGTTGCCGCCGTCCGCGACGACGCCCCCGGCGGCCGTGCCCTCGTCGCCTACGTGGACGAGCGGGCCCCGCTGGCCGAGCTGCGCGGCTACCTCCAGGACCGCCTGCCGCCCACCATGGTCCCCAGTCTCTACGTGCCGGTCGGCCACTTCCCGAAGCTCCCCAACGGCAAACTCGACCGCGCCGCCCTCCCCTCCCCGCGGACCGCCCCCGCCACCGCCGCACCCGCCACCCCGGAGACGGCCGCGGAGGAACTGGTCCACGACGTCTGGGCCGGCGTCCTGGGCAGGCACGCGTTCGGCATCGACGACGACTTCTTCGACCTCGGCGGCCACTCGATGCTCGGCACCCGGGTCGTGGCCAGGATCTGCTCGGAGCTGGAGATCGAGCTGCCGCTCAACACGCTGTTCCTGACCCGGACGGTCCGCCGGCTGGCGGCGGCGGTGGAGGCGCACCTGGCGGCGGAGATCGACCAGTTGTCGGAGGAGGAGGCGGCGGCGCTGATGGAGGGGTGAGGTCAGGTCTACGTCACAGAGCGCCCCAGGAGTAGGTGACCTTCTCGATCTTCATGTAGGTGAACAGCTCCGTGCTGCGCACGCCGGGAACCCGCCGGACGACGTCGTTCAGGATGGTCAGCAGTTCGGCCGAGTCGCGCCCGATGACCTCGACGAGGATGTCGTAGCGCCCGGACGACAGCACCACGTACACGATCTGGTCGACCTCCGACAACGCAGCGGCGACCGCCCGCAGGTCGCCGTCCGCGTTGATCCCGATCATGGCCTGGACGTTGAAGCCCATCTTGAACGGCTCGGAGACGGCGACCACCTCGATGACGCCGTTGTCGAGGAGCCGCTGCACCCGCTGGCGTACCGCGGCGCGGGACAGCCCCACTTCCGGCCCCAGTTTGGAGTACGGCATGCGACCGTCCACCTGGAGAACCCGGATGATCGACTTGTCGATCTCGTCGAGTTCGACCTGGTGTGCCCGGTTGTCCTCGGCCACGCGGCGCCTCCCACGCTGATCTTCACTGCGAGTCCAACCGTACGGCATCGCCGGCCCTTCGATCGTATCGCTTCCCCATACTGAACTCGGCAAGCGATTGGCTTGCCCAGAACCGAATTGCCATCGAAAAGCTTGAAAACTTCGCGACCCGGTGTACAGAATGACTGTCTCATCCATAGGAGGCAGTCACGATGAGCGACCTGTTGGGCGAACCGCTGGCCAAGGAACGGGCCTTCTACGCCGCCCGCAACCCCCGATCGCGCGCCGCGCACGAGCGCGCGGACCATCTGCTGGGCCGGGTGCCGATGACCTGGATGGCCAAGTCGGCCGCGGAGTTCCCGTTGTACCTGGATCGTGCCTCCGGGGCGCGGGTGTGGGACGCCGACGGCCATGAACTGGCCGACTTCTGCCTGGGAGACACCGGGGCGATGGCCGGGCACTCGCCCCCGGCCACGGTCGAGGCGGTGAGCAGGCGCTACGCCGAGCTGGGTGGCGCCACCACGATGATGCCGACCGAGGACGCCGCGGCCGTGGCCGAGGAGCTGTCGCGCAGGTTCGGCCTCAGCCGGTGGAGCTTCGCCCTGACCGCCACCGACGCGAACCGGTGGGCGTTGCGGCTGGCCCGCGCGGTGACCGAGCGGCCGCGGGTGCTGGTGATGAGCTTCAGCTATCACGGCAGCGTGGACGAGTCGTTCATCGTGACCGGGCCGGACGGCCCGGTGCCGCGCCCGGGCAACGTGGGCGCGCCCTACGACGTGACGCGGACCAGCCGGGTGGTGGAGTTCAACGACGTGGAGGCGCTGGAGCGGGAGCTTGCTCCCTGCGACGTGGCCGCCGTGCTGATGGAGCCGGCCATGACCAACATGGGCATCGTCCTGCCAGAGCCGGGCTATCTGGCCGCGGTCCGCGAGCTGACCAGGCGGGCGGGGACGTTGCTGATCAACGACGAGACGCACACCGTCTCGGCGGGACCGGGCGGCTGCACCAGGGCGTGGGGGCTGCGGCCCGACATCGTGACCGTCGGCAAGGCGATCGCCGGCGGGCTGCCCATCGGCGCCTACGGGCTGACCGGCGAGCTGGCCGAACGGCTGCTGGGGCGCGGCGACCTCGACCTGGTCGACACCGGCGGCGTCGGCGGCACGCTGGCCGGCAACGCGCTGTCGATGGCGGCGGCGCGGGCGACCCTCGGCGAGGTGCTCACCGAGGGCGCCTACGAACGGATGATCGCCCTGTCGGGCCGCTACACCGAGGGCGTCCGGCGGCTCATCGACGCCAACGGGCTGCCGTGGGTGGTGACCCAGCTCGGCGCGCGCTCGGAGTACCGGTTCATGACGCCGGGGCCGCGCAACGGCACCGAGTCCTACCTGTCCACCGACGCCGGGCTTGAGGACTACCTCCACCTGTACCTGCTCAACCGGGGCGTGATGCTGACGCCCTTCCACAACATGGCCCTGATGTGCCCGGACACCACCGAGGCCGACGTCGATCTGCACCTGGAGATCCTTGGCGCCGCGGTCGCCGGGCTGCCCGGCTGATCAGGTGCGCAGGGGAACCGCCTTGATCGCCAGCGCGGCCAGCAGGCTGACCACCGCCAGCCCGGCCGAGACGGCGAAGACGGTTCCCGTCGCCCCGGCGTAGGCATCCCGTACGGCCGGGCCGTACCCCCGGGCGGCGTCCACGGCGTGGGTGACGATCGCGCCCAGCACGGACATGCCCATCACCCCGCCGAGCGAGCGGAAGAACGACACCGACGCGCTCGCCGCGCCGACGCGGTCGGCGGGCGCGCTGTTCTGGACGGCGAGCACATAGTTCTGCATCACGACCCCGATGCCGAGACCCACGAGGATGGTCGATGCGACGACGTACCAGGTGGGCGGCCCCGAGCCGAGGACCGCCAGCAACGCCAGGCCGGCGGCCAGCGCGGCGGAGCCGCCCACCAGAAAGCCCTTCCAGCGTCCGAACCGGGTGATGAGATGACCGGAGCCGAGCGTGGCGAGCGTGGTGCTCACCATCATGGGCATGCACAGCAGCCCGGCCTCGGTCGGCGAGTAGCCGCGGGCGAGCTGGAAGTACTGGCTGATGAAGACGATCGAGCTGAACATGACCATCCCCACCGCCGAGCTCCCGGCGATCGCCAGCGCCGTGGTGCGCAGGCGCAGCAGGGACAGCGGTACGACGGGGTCGGGATGCCGCCGTTCGGCGAGGTACAGAAGGACGCCGGCGACGAGCGTGCCCGCCAGGCACGCGGCGCTCTGCCAGGACCACCACGGATAGGCGCGGCCGGCGAAGGTCACCCACACCGCGGGAGTCATGGCGGTCACGGTGGTCAGCAGCGCGCCGAGGTAGTCGACGCGGGCCTTGCGCCGGACCCAGGGCACGCGCAGGTACCGGTTCAGGATGACCAGGCTCACGATGGCGAAGGGGACCACCACGAAGAAGCACCAGCGCCAGCCCAGCCAGGCGGTGTCGACGATCGCCCCGCCGATCAGCGGCCCGCACAGGGTGCCGAGGGCCATCACGGTGGCGATGTAGCCGCCGTAGCGCCCGCCCTGCCGCGGCGGCACGATGCCGGCCACGATGGCCTGGGCCGTCGCAAGTAACCCGCCCATCGCGATGCCCTGCACGGCTCGCATGCCGATGAGCATCTCGATGGTGGGGGACGTCCCGGCCGCCACCGACCCGGCGGCGAACAGGGCGAGCGCCGCCTGCACGACCTTGCGCTTGTCGAACTGGTCGGCCAGCCGACCCCACAGGGGGATGCTGACGGTCATCGTGAGCAGGGAGGTCGCCACGAGCCAGGTGTACTGCGCCTGGCTTCCGCCGAGGGCGGCCACGATCGACGGCACGGCGTTGGTGACGATCAGCGTGCTGGACACGGCGGAGAACAAGGCGAGCAGCAGCCCGGCCAGCGCCTTCAGGATCTCGCGCTCGGACAGCCGGGAGGAGGGAGCATCTAGTTCCATGCCTTAACTATATGGACACACGCACTACTTGGCCGGACCGAAGTCCTTGTCGGCCTGCTCGTCGAGCGCCTCCTCGAGAGCCTCGCTGTCGAGCACCTTCAGGGCCTCCTGCGCGTCGCCGAGCACTTCCTGGAAGCGCTCGACGAGCAGGCGGTTCACGGTCGCCAGAACCTCGTGCCCGCGCGGGGTGACGTCGAATACCACGCCACGTCCGTCGGAGGCCAGCCCGCCGCGCTCGATCAGGCCGCTCCTGACCATTCCGTTGGTGAGGGCGGAGATGGCCGGCCGGCTGACAGCCGTGTACCTGGCCAGCTCGTAGGCCCGCTGCCGGCCGGCGGCCGCGCTGGTCAGGGCCCGGTACTGCGGCATGGTCAGACCGCCCTCCTCGCACGCCTGCTGGGCGATGCGGGCCAGGCGGACGATCGTCCGGACGGCGGCGAGCAGGTCGGCGTCCATACCCATGTCCATGTCTCTCCTTCACACTGCGTCCTTGATCGGCCACAGCCTAAATTGCCCCATTGCGTATGGCGAGAAAGTAGCTACACTCCCCATATGATTAAAGCACTTAACTACTTCTGGCCATGGGCGGCCGAGTAGCGCCCGACGGCCTGGACGCACTGGCCCAGGCCGAGCTCGTCCGCACCGGCCAGGTCACCCCGGCCGAACTCCTGGACGACACGATCGACCGCGTCGAGAAGACGAACCCGGCGATCAACGCGGTCGTCACCACGATGTACGACGAGGCCCGCGCCACGCTGGCCGCCCCGCTGCCGGAAGGGCCGTTCACCGGCGTGCCGTTCCTGCTGAAGGACGGCGGCGGCGTGGCCTACGCGGGAGTCCCGATGACCTCCGCCAGCAGGTTCCTGGCCGGCTACGTCCCCGACCGGGACGGCGAGCTCACCCGCAGGTACAAGGCCGCCGGGCTCGTGGTCTGCGGCAAGACCAACCTGCCCGAGTTCGGGCTCCAGCCGACCACCGAACCGGAGCTGTTCGGCCCCACCAGGAACCCCTGGAACCCGGACCTGTCGGCCGGCGGCTCCAGCGGCGGCGCCGCCGCGGCGGTCGCGGCCCGCATGGTCACGATGGCCAACGCCAGCGACAGCGGCGGTTCCATCCGGGTGCCCGCCTCGTGCTGCGGCGTGTTCGGCATGAAGCCGACCCGGCTGCGCATCGCCTCCGCACGCCGGCGGGCCGGAGTCTCCATGCGCATCGCGGTGCTGAGCGAACACGCGATCACGCTCAGCGTCCGCGACTGCGCCGCCCTGCTCGACGCCACCGCCGGACCGCTGCCCGGCGACCCCTTCGTCGCACCCCCGCCACCGCGCCCCTACCTGGAGGAGACCAGAACCGACCCCGGCAGGCTGCGGATCGTCTTCACCAGGGAGTCACTCCTCGGCCCCCCGCTCCACCCGGACGCCGTCGCGGCCGTGGAGGACGCGGCCCGCCTGTGCGAGAGCCTCGGCCACCACGTGGAGGAGGGCGCGCCCCGGCTGGGCTCCGATCTCGCCAGGCCGTTCACGACCGTCTCGGCCGGCGGGCTGGCCTGGGACATCGCCCACCTCGAACGCGTCACCGGAAAGAAGGCCCGGCCGGAGGACTTCGAGACGGCCACCTGGGCCATGATCGAACAGGGCCGGTCCGGCTCGACGAGCCTGAGCGCCTACATGGACGCCCTGGCCGAGCTGCAGACCCTGTGCGACGACCTGGCCGCCTTCCAGGCGCCCTATGATCTCTGGCTCACGCCCGCCACCGCCGCACCGGCCCCGCCGCTCGGCGCGTTCGCCACCGGCGGCCTCGCCCTCATGGGCGCCTTCCTGCAGTTCACCACGCTCATCAACATCACCGGCCAGCCGGCCGTGTCGATCCCGCTCTACTGGAACGCCGCCGGGATCCCCCTCGGCGCCCACTTCGTCGCGCCCTACGGCGACGAAGGCATGCTCTTCCGTCTTGCCGCCCAGCTCGAGGCCGCGCGCCCCTGGGCCGCGCGGGCTCCCCACCAAGCCGAGAGGTTCTCATGACGACGTCCACCGACACCCGGCCCAATCCGTACTTCCCCGGCGACCACTGGACCTCGCACGTGTTCATCGCCAACGAGGTGATGGACGACCAGATCAAGCACACGCTCGGCATGATGTTCTTCGGCATGTCCGACCTCGGCGAATGCCTGGAGGCCGCGGGGAAGATCCGGGTCGACGACGAGGAGAGCTGGGTCACGGCCTGGTCCGACGTGGCCTCGCGGCTGCGGCGGCGGGCCGAGGCAGCCGAGCGGAAGGGGCGGCTGGTCAGCGCCGCCGACGCCTACCTGCGGGCCTCGACGTACTGGCGCACCTCGCTGCTGCACTTCAGCTTCCCCGACGACCCCAGGGTCAGGGAGAACGCGGTCGCGGCCTACGCCTGTTACGACCGCTACCTGGAGCTGTCGGACTATCCAGGACAGCTGCTCAAGATCCCCTACCAGGACAGCTTCCTGCCGTCCTACCTCTACCGTTCCCCGCTGGCCAAGGGGCCGGCGCCCCTGCTGATCTTCTTCCAGGGGCGTGACGCCTGGGCGGAGGACACCCGCTGGGTCTACGACAACGCGATCCGCCGGGGTTACCACTGCCTCGCCGTCCAGGGACCGGGGCAGGGCGCGGCGCTGCGCGTGAACAACCTCCACTTCCGCCACGACTGGGAGAACGTCGTCTCCCCCATCGTGGACGTGGCCGAGAAGCTCGACGGCGTCGACCGCGAGCGCATCGGCCTCATGGGGCTGAGCTTCGGCGGCTATCTCGCGCCCCGGGCGGCGGCGTTCGAGTCCCGGCTGAAGGTGTGCGTGGCCAACCCGGGCGTGCTGAAGTGGGGCGCCTCCATCAAGGAGAACCTGCCGGAGGCGATCGGCCAGGCCCTCGCGGAGGGGCCCGGCGCGTTCAACGCCGCGGCGGCCGCCCTCTGTGACGCCTCACCGCTGGCCGAGTGGTTCATCCGCGACGCCTCCTGGAAGCACGGCGTGCAGACGCCGTACGAGCTGTTCAAGGAGCTCGACGCCTGCGACCTGACCGACGTGGCCGGGCAGATCACCTGCCGCACGCTGGTCATGGACGGCACCGAGGAGCGGTTCTCCGCCGGACACGCCGAGCAGCTCTACGACGCGCTGACCTGCCCGAAGGACTTCCTGCTCTTCGACGCGACCTCGACCGCGCAGTTGCACTGCCAGACCGGCGGGACCGCGACGGCGGCCGAGTTCACCTTCGACTGGCTGGACGAGCACCTCTAACGGCGCCCTGAAGGAAGAGGGCGACTCATGACCGCCGCCGATGTGCCGGATCCGTCCGAACCCGTCGTCCTGCCGGACGACCTGCTGCCCGGTGCCGAAGCCACGGAGCCGGGACTGCTCGACACACTCCGCCACGGCGGCTGGTCGATCTGCGCGACCGCCATCCCGCTCGTGGCCCTCGAACAACTCACCCGCGAGGCGACCACCACGCTGGCGCCGGACATCAGGGACTACTTCGGCATCTCCGCCGCCTTCCTCACCGCGATGGCCGGGCTGGCGGGCGTCGCGCTGACGGTCGGTGGAATCCCCATGGCGTGGCTGGCCGACCGGGTCAACCGCAAGCATCTCGTGGTCGCCTCGGCCGTGCTGGGCACGGGCGCGCTGACGCTGGCCGGTCTGGCGCAGGACACCTGGCAACTGCTCGTCGCCTACCTGCTGACCGGCGTCGCCGCCGCGTACTCCAACCCGGTCTTCCTGTCGATGTTGTCCGACGCCTACCCCATCCAGGGGCGCGGCCGGATCCTGTCGCTGCACGCCATGGCCACCCCCCTGGGACAGGCGCTGGGCCCGGCCCTGGCCGGTGGGGTCGCCGGGCTGGTGGGCGGGCCCGAGGCGTGGCGGTGGGCCTACTTCGCGCTGGCCGTGCCGTACGCGCTGGCCGCCCTGGCCGCGGCCGTCTTCCTGAGGGAGCCCGGCCGCGGCCGGGCCGAGCGGCATCTGTTCTCCGGTACGGCCGGCCCGCCGGTGGGGATCATGCAGGCGTTCCGCCAGATGATGCGGGTCAAGACCTTCGTCCACATGTGCGTGGGCATCGGCGTCCTGGGCCTGGCCCTGGCCACGCTCCCGCTCCAGATGTCGATCCTGCTGGGTGACGAGTACGGTTTCGACGCCTCCGCCCGCGGCGTCGTGTTCTCCCTGGCCCAGATCCCGGTCATCGCCGCGATGATCATCACCGGGCACCACTTCGACCGCTCCTACCGGCGCCATCCCGAACGGATCATGCACCTGGCCGGCTTCGCCATGCTCGCCTTCGGGCTGCTCGTCCTCGCCGGTGTCTGGTTCCCCTCGGTCTGGCCCCTGCTCACCTTCTACGTGCTGGCCTGCATGTGCAGCGGCATCGCCCTCACCGCGGTCAACCCGCTGATCGCCTCGGTCACCCCGCCCCGGGTGCGGACCCAGGCGTTCGCGATCCTGCCGGTGTTCACCTTCCTCATGGGCGGCTTCCTCGGGTCCGTCTTCGCCGGGTTCGTCGCCGACTCCTTCGGGCCGCGCATGGCGCTGACGGTGGTCATGCCGATCTCGGCGTTCGCCGCCGGATACGTCTTCCTCCACAGCGCCCGGTTCCTGCGGCCGGACATCGCCGCGGCGCTGACCGAACTCACCAGAAAGGCGTGACAGCATGTTCGACCTGTCAGGCAAGGTCGCCGTGGTCACCGGCGCCAGCTCCGGCATCGGGGCGGAGATCGCCCGCGCGGCGGGCGCGGCGGGCGCCCGCGTGGTCCTGGCCGGCCGCTCCGCGGCCCGGCTGGAGGAGGCCGCGAAGGCGGTGACCGCCGCCGGAGCCGAGGCGGCCACCGTGGCCGTGGACCTGCGCGCCGACGACGCGCCCGCGGCGATCGTCGAGGCGGCGCTGGCCCGGTTCGGCCGGATCGACGTCCTGATCCACTCGGCCGGGATCTACACGCAGGCCTCCCTGGAGGAGACCACCGACGAGGTGTTCGACGACCAGTGGACGATCAACGTGCGGGCGCCCTTCCGGCTCACCCGGGCGGTCCTGCCCCACCTCGGCGACGGCGCCTCGATCATCTTCGTCTCCTCCATGTCAGGACATGTCGGCTCGCCCGGCGACAGCGCGTACTGCGCCTCCAAGGGCGCCGTGGAGCTCATGGTCAAGGCCCTGGCCACGGAGCTGGCGCCCGCCGGGATCCGGGTCAACGCGGTCGCGCCGGGAAACGTGCACACCCCGATCAACCGGGAGCTGATCACCACCGAGGTGGAGCGGGAGATCGTGGCCGCCACCCCCGCCGGGCGCATCGGGCTGGTGCGCGACATCAGCCCGGCGGTCGTGTTCCTGGCCTCCGACGCCGCGGCGTACGTGGTCGGCGCGAGCCTGCCCATCGACGGCGGCTTCATCGCCCAGTAAGAAGGAGTTTGGCATGACCCGTTTCCCCAGTGGCGTCGCATCCGCCGACTGGCACCGCGAACTCGACCGGCTGGAGCTGGTCTCCCGTTTCCCCGAGACCTCGCGCAACCTCTTCGACGAAGGCCCGCACCTGGTCTCGACACCCGATCTGCCCTGGGGAGACGCGGTCCGCGAGGCGTCCGTGGAGGCGTATCGCCGCTTCATCCACGGTGAAACCTGGATCACCGGCGGCGGCGCGCGCGAGATGGAAGCCGAGATCGTGCGATGGATGGGCCGCCTGCTCGGCGCCGCGGAACCGGCCGGTTTCGTGACGTCCGGCGGCTCGGAGTCCAACATGTGCGCCATCCTGACCGCCAGGCAGCTGTCCGGGCGCCGTACCGGAAGCGTCGTCTATCCCGACAACGGCCACTACTCCCTGCCCAAGCTGTGCGCGATGTTCGGCCTCGACCCGGTGCCCGTCCCCGCTCCGCCGGAGGGGCTGCACCTGGTGGACCCCGCCGCCATCGAGGCGGCGATCCGCCCGGACACCGTCGCCCTGATCGCGACCGCCGGCACGTGGGCGTACGGCAGCATCGACCCGATCGAGGCGATGAGCGAGATCGCGCGCAGGCGGGGACTCTACCTCCACGTCGACGGCGCGTTCGGCGGCTACATCCTGCCCTTCCTGGAGCGTTCCGGCTACGACCCCGGCATCCCGCCCTGGGACTTCCGCCTGCCCGGCGTCTGCTCGATCAGCGCCGACCTGCACAAGAACGGCATGGCCCCGCCGCCGGCCGGCACGTTGTTCTTCCGCGACGCCTCCCTGCTCGCCGCGGCGAAGGAGATCTGCCCGCCCAACGGCACGATGTCCGGCACCCGCGGCACCGGGCCCATCGCGGGCGCCTGGACCATGGTCAAGCTCCTGGGCGAGGCCGGGTACACCGCCGTCTCGCTGGCGTCGATGGCCATGCGCGACGAACTGGCCGAAGGCGTGCGCGAGATCGACGGCCTGAGCGTGTATCCCGGCTCGCGGATCAACATGTCGCTCATCCACTCCGCCACCCTCGACCTGCGGCCGGTGGCCGACGAGCTGCGGGCACGCGGGTGGATGTTCGCCGCCCGCGCGGTGCCCGCCCCGGTCGGCATCGTCGTGGTGCCCATGCCGCACAACCATGGGCAGATCCCCCACTTCCTCGACGATCTCCGCGATGCGGTACGGCTGGCCGTACCGCTGACCGGCGACGCGGACGAGGCCGAGCGAGAGAGCGTGTCCAGCTATGGCTTCTGAAGCCTCCCTGCGGGTGTCGGTGGACATCGGCGGGACCTTCACCGATCTGGTGGTGGAACGCGAGGCCCGCCTGCGCCTGTTCAAGTCGCCGACGGTGCCGGACGACCCGGTGCTCGGCATCCTGAACGTCCTGGGCATGGCCGCCGCGGCCGACGGCCTGCCGCTGGAGGCGTTCCTCGGCCGGGTCGAGACGTTCGTGCACGCGACCACCCGCGGCCTGAACGCCGTCCTCACCGGCACCACGGCCCGGACGGCGCTGCTCACCACCGCCGGTCATCCGGACATCCTGCTGCTGCGCGAGGGCGGCAGGCGCGACCCGTTCGACTTCACCACGCCCTTCCCCGAGCCGTACGTCCCCCGCTCGCTCACCTTCGAGGTGGACGAGCGCGTCTCGGCCACCGGCGCGGTCCTGCGCCCGCTGGACGTGGCGGCGCTGGAGCGCACCTGCGACCGGCTGATCGAGGCGGAGGCCGAGGCGGTCGCGGTCTGCCTGCTGTGGGCCACGGTCAACCCCGAGCACGAACGGGCCGTGGGCGAGGTGCTCCGGCGCCGGCTGCCCGGGGTGCCGCACACGCTCTCCCACGCGCTCAACCCGTCCCTGCGCGAGTACCGCCGGGCCTCCTCCGCGGCCATCGACGCCTCGCTCAAGCCGTTGATGAGCGCCTACTTCGACGGGCTCACCGCCCGGCTGCGCGCGGCCGGGCTGACGGGCCGCATTCTGATGGTCACCTCCGCCGGCGGCGTCGCCGACGTGGACGACGCCATCGCCATGCCGATTCTCACGATCAACTCGGGCCCGTCGATGGCGCCGGTGGCCGGGCGCGCCTACGCCTTCACCGACCTGGGCGCGGACGAGGTGATCGTCGCGGACGCGGGCGGCACCACCTACGACGTGACGCTGGTGCGCAAGGGCGAGATCCCCTCGACCCGATCGGCGTGGGTGGGCGCCGAGGGCACCGGGCACATGACCGGCCTGGCGTCCATCGACGTCAAGAGCGTCGGCGCGGGCGGCGGCAGCATCGCCTGGGTGGACTCCGGCGGCCTGCTGCACGTCGGTCCGCGCAGCGCGGGTTCGGTGCCGGGCCCCGCCTGTTACGGGCGCGGCGGCACCGCGGCCACGGTGACCGACGCCGCGCTGGTGCTGGGCTACCTGGACCCGGACTCCTTCTCCAACGGCTCGATGACCCTGGACCCGGCCGCCGCCGTGGCCGCGGTCACCCGGGACGTCGCCGGGCCGCTCGGGCTCGATCCCGTCGGCGCCGCCCGGGCGATCCTGGAGCTGACCACCGAGCAGATGGTCCGCGCCATCGAGGAGATCACCCTGCAGCAGGGCATCGATCCCGGCCGTGCCGTCCTGGTGGGCGGAGGCGGCGCCGCCGGGCTCAACGCGGTCGCGGTGGCCGGCCGCCTGGGCAGCCGCAGCCTGGTCGTCCCCGCGGTGGGCGCCGCCCTCGCCGCGGCGGGCGCGCTCATGTCCGACCTCACCGCGGTGTACTCGGCCACGGTCCCGGCCGTGACCAGCTCCTTCGACACCGGCAAGGTCAACCGCGCGCTCGCCGGCCTGCACGGCCGCTGCCGGGAGTTCGTCGCCAGGATGCCGGGCTCCGGCGCCTCCATCACCCTGTACGCCGAAGCGCGCTACCCGCAGCAGATCTGGGAACTGGAAGTGCCGTTGCGGGTACGCGCCTTCGGGCCCGGCGACGTCGGGGAGTTCGAGACCGACTTCCACGCCATGCACCGGCAGATCCTCGGCATCGCCGACGAGGCCTCGCCGGTGGAGGTGGTGAGCTGGGACGCGAGGGTACGCGTCGCGCTGCCCGGCTCCGGTGGCACGCTGACGACCCGGCTCACCGATCCGCGGCGGCCGTCGGTACGGCGGGCCTTCGTAACCGGTCACGGCATGACCGACGTCCCGGTACGCCCCCTGGCCACGATCGCGCCGGGGGAACGGGTGCCGGGACCGGTGCTCGTCGAGTCGCCGTTCACCACGGTGGTGATCGCCGACACCATCAGCACTGCGGAGCTGGGACCCTCCGGCTCCCTGATCATCAACAGAGGTGACGCCGCATGACCAGTGTGGAAGCGCCCGCGCCGGGCCGTACCGGGGAGCGGCTGGACGGAGCCCGGCTCGCGGTGCTCAGCCACCGCTTCGAGGCCATCGTGCGCCGGATGTCGAACACCCTGGCCCGGTCGGGACGCTCCGGCGTGCTGAACACCGCCAGGGACTTCTCCTGCTGCGTGCTCACCGCCGCCGGCGAGGTGCTGATGACCGGCGACAGCCCGCCCATCCACGTGATGGGCGGCCCCGACCTGCAGGCCCGGTCGATGCTGGAGTTCTATCCCCGGCCCCGGGCGGGTGACGCGTTCCTGCACAACTCGCCCTACCACGGCAACACGCACGCGGCCGATCACTCCATCCTGGTGCCGGTCGTGGACGACGACGGCGTGCACCGCTTCACCGTGCTGGCCAAGGCCCATCAGGCGGACTGCGGCAACTCGGTGCCCACCACCTACATGGCCAGCGCCCGCGACGTGTACGAGGAGGGGGCGCTGATCTTCCCGGTCGTCCGGGTGCAGGACGCGTACGCCGACTGCGCGGACATCCTGCGCATGTGCGAGATGCGCATCCGGGTGCCCGAGCAGTGGCGCGGCGACTACCTAGCGGTCCTGGGCAGCGCCCGCATCGGTGAACGCGCGCTGCTCCAGCTCGCCGGCGAGGTCGGCTGGGACACGCTGACCGGCTTCGCCCGCGACTGGCTCGACTACGGCGAAGCCCGCATGGAGGCGGCGATCCGCGCGCTGCCCGCCGGGGTGGCGACCACCGCGACCCGGCACGATCCCTTCCCCGGCGTGCCCGACGGCGTGCCGATCCAGGCCACGGTCGCCGTCCGGCCGGAGGCGGGAATGATCGAGGTCGATCTGCGCGACAACCCCGACTGCGTGCCGTCCGGCCTGAACCTCAGCGAGGCCGCTTCGCGTACGGCGGCGCTCATCGGCGTGTTCAACAGCATCGACCACACCGTCCCGCACAACCAGGGCAGCTTCCGGCGCGTGCGGGTGGCCCTGCGCGACAACTGTGTCGTCGGCATCCCCCGCCACCCCTTCAGCTGTTCGGTGGCCACCACGAACCTGGCCAACCGGGTGGGCAACATCGTCCAGCGCGCGATGGCCGAGATCGGGGCGGACATGGGGCTGGCGGAGGTCGGCTCCGGCATGTCGCCGTCCGAGGCCGTCGTGTCCGGCACCGACGGGCGTACCGGCGCCCCCTTCGTCAACCAGATCTTCATCGGCCCCAACGGCGGCGCCGGCGGACCGGCCGCCGACGGCTGGCTGACCATGAGCGACCTCGGCAGCGGCGGCACGCTGTTGCTGGACAGCGTGGAGATCGACGAGCTCAAGCAGCCGATCGTCATCCACCGGAGGCAGTTGGCACCCGACACCGAAGGAGCGGGCCGGCATCGCGGCGCCCCGGGCCTGGAGGTCGAGTACGGCCCGCTCGGCGGCACGATCGCGGCCATCTACGCCAACGACGGCTCGATCAACCCGATGATGGGCGCCAGGGGCGGCCTGCCCGGCGCCCCGTCGGCCCAGCTCAAGCGGGAGCGCGACGGGACGCTGCGTCCGGTGGACATCTGCGGCCCGGTCCACGTCGAGGACGGCGAGCGGCTGCTCGCCCGCACGAGCGGGGGTGGCGGGTACGGTCCCCCGCACACCCGCGCGCCGGAGGCGGTGGCCCGCGACGTGCGGGAGGGCTGGATCACGGTGGCGCGGGCCCGCGAGGTCTACCTGGTCGCCCTGGACGCCGGCGGTCACCCGGACCCGGCCGGGACGGCCCGCCTGCGCTCCGCTCAGGTGCCCGTCTAGAGGGTGGAGAGTTCCAGGCGGGGCACGGCGGCCATCAACGCCTGGGTGTAGGGGTGGCGGGGCCGGGTGAACACCTCCTCGGCCTCGCCCTCCTCCACCACCCGGCCGTCCTTCATCACGAGCACGCGGTCGGCGATGGCGGCGACCACGGCCAGGTCGTGGGAGATGAACACGATGGCGGTGCCGTACTCGGCCTGGATGCCGGCGAGCAGATCGAGGACCTGGGCCTGGATGGAGACGTCGAGCGCGGAGACCGGCTCGTCGCAGACCAGCACGTCGGGGCGGGGGCCGAGGGCGCGGGCGATGGCGACGCGCTGGCGCTGACCGCCGGACAGCACGCGGGGACGAAGGGCGGCCGTCTCCGGCGGCAGCCCGACGCGGGCCAGCAGGTCGAGCACCCGCGCGGTCCGCTCCGCCCTGGGCAGGCGCAGCGGTTCGGCGATGAGGCGGCCGACGGTGTGGCGGGGGTCGAAGGAGTCGAGCGGGCTCTGTGAGATGAGCTGGATCCTGGGCCGGAGCGGGCGGCGTTCGCGTTCCCGCAGGTGGGTCCATGGCCGGCCGTCCAGGGTGACGTGGCCGTGATCGGGTTCGAGCAGGGCGAGGGCCAGGCGGGCGAGCGTGGTCTTGCCCGATCCGGACTCGCCCACGACGCCGAGCGTCTCGCCCTTGTGGAGAACGAAGGAGACGTCCTGGACGACGCGGCGGGGGCCGTACGAGCGAGTGAGTCCTGTGCCCGCGAGGGCCTGAACGGACGGGTCGGGGGCGGGGCGGGGCGCCCGGGACGTCGCGGAGGGCACGGCGGCGAGCAGCGCGCGGGTGTAGGCGTGCCTGGGCGCGGCCAGAACTTCCCGCGCGGGCCCCTCCTCCACGATCCGGCCGTCCTTCATGACCAGGATGCGGTCGGCGACGGCGGCGACCACGGCCAGGTCGTGGCTGATGAGCAGCAGCGCGGTGCCGGCGGCCCCGCGCTCGGCGAGCAGGCGCAGGATCTGGGCCTGGATCGTGACGTCGAGCGCGGTGGTGGGCTCGTCGGCGATGATCAATGCGGGGTCGGCGGCGATGGCGGAGGCGATGAGCGCCCGCTGCCGCAGCCCGCCGGAGAGCTGGTGCGGGTACTGCCCGGCCCGGGTCCGCGGTTCCGGCACGCCCACGGCGCTGAGCAGTTCGGCCACCCGCTCCGCGCGGCGGGCCCGGGGCACGACGTCGTGCAGGGCGAGCACCTCGGCGATCTCGGCGCCCACGGTGCGCAGCGGGTCGAGCGAGACCAGCGCGTCCTGGAGGACGAGCCCGGCGAACCCGCCGCGCAGCCGCCGCCAGTCGCCGGGGGTGAAGGCGAGGGCGTCCCGGCCGGAGACGCGGAACGTCGCCGCCCGGACGGCCGAGCCGGGTCCGGCCAGGCCGAGCAGGGTACGCGCGGTGACGCTCTTGCCCGAGCCGGACTCGCCGACAATCGCCACGCGTTCGCCGGGCTCGATCGACAGGGAGATGCCGCGGACGACCTCGGCCGGGCCGAAGCTCACGCGCAGATCCTCCACGGTCACCAGCGAGGTCATGGTGTTCTCCCCTCGAAGCGGCGTTGCGGGCGGCGCCCGACGACGGTCAGGCAGACGACGGTGAGCGTGATCGCCAGGCCCGGGAAGAGCGCCTCCCACCAGGCGACCCGCAGGTAGTTGCGGGCCTCGGAGAGCATCGCGCCCCACTCGGCGGCGGGCGGCTGCGGCCCCATGCCGAGGAAACTGAGCCCGGCGCTCGCGATGACGGCCTGGCCGAGGCCGATCGTGGCGAGCATGGGGATCGGGCCGAGCACGTTGGGCAGCACGTGCCCGGCGATGATCGCCAGGCGGGAACGGCCGGAGGTGACCGCCTGCTCGACATAGCCGGAGTGGCGCACGACGAAGGTCTGGGCGCGGATCACGCGGGCGTAGTTCGGGATCTGGGCGATCGCGATGGCGACGATGACGTTGACGGTGCCGGGGCCGGTGATCGCCACCACCAGGAGTGCGAGCAGCAGTTCGGGCAGCGTGGACAGCACGTCGAACGAGCGGGCCAGCGCCTCGTCGAGCCACTTCGGCGACAGCCCTGCGGCGAGACCGAGCAGCATGCCGCAGATGACGGCCAGGGCGGAGGCGGCGAGGCCGATGCTGAGCGAGTGGCGGGCGCCGTGGACGACCCGGGCCAGCACGTCGCGGCCGAGGTGGTCGGTGCCGAACCAGTGGCCGGCGCCGGGCGGGGCCAGCGCGTTCAACGGGTCGGCGGCCAGCGGATCGGCGGAGGTGAGCAGGACCGGCACGGTCACGGCCAGGGCGAGAACGGCGAGAAAAGCCACGGGCACGTGTGAGAGCTTGGGCACGCCTCAGCCCCGTATCCGGGGGTCGATGACGCGGTAGGCCAGGTCGAGCAGCGTGCTGATGGTGACGTACACGACGGCCGACAGCAGCACGACGGCCATCACGACCGGCATGTCCCGGCCGGTCACCGCCTGCATCGCCACCTGGCCGAGCCCGGGACGCCCGAACAGCACCTCGGTGATCACCGCGCCGCCCAGCAGCGTCCCGGTGAACCACCCGGCCAGCGTCAGGGCGGGGATCAGCGCGTGCCGCAGGGCGTGCCGGGCGACCAGCGCGCGCTCGGTGAGCCCGCGCGCCCGCGCGGTCACCGCGAACGGCTGCTCCAGCGCCCGCTCCAGCCCGCCGCGCAGCACCTGCCCGAGCACGCCCGCGACCGGCAGTCCCAGCGCGAGCGCGGGCAGCACCAGCGCCTGCGGCCCCTGCGCCCCGGAGACGGGGAACCAGCCGAGCGTGAACGAGAACACCGACAGCAGCACGATCCCGATGAGGAACGGCGGCACCGACACCGACACCAGTTCGGCGGCCGAGGCGGCGCCGCGCAGCCACCGGCCCCTACCCGCCGTGACGATCGCGATGATCCCGGCCAGCGCCACCCCGGTCCCGGCGGCGGCCAGCGTGAGCTGCGCGGTCGGCCCGACCTGCGTGGCGAGGATCTCGCCGACGCCGCGCTGCAACTGGTACGAGCGGCCGAGGTCGCCGTGCAGCAGCCGCCACAGGTAGGCCAGGTACTGGACGAACTCGGGCCGGTCGAGCCCCCACTCGGTGATGATCCTCGTTCTGATCTCCGGTGTGTCGGGGCCGTCGCCGACGAGGATGTCGACGGTGTCGCCGGGAGCGAGCAGGAGCGCGACGTACGAGGCGGTGGCGGCGGCCCAGAGCACGGCCAGCCCGGTGCCCAGCCGCTTGATCATGTGCCGATCCGCACGTCGTACGCGCTCGCCGGGGTGCCGCTCGCGGGGTCGAAGCCGAGCCCCTGCACGCTCCTACTCGCTGCGATCTGGTCGGCGGGGACGTAGAGCGGGAAGACGATGGCGTTGTCCACGACGGCCGCCCGCTGGACCCGCGCGTACAGTTTCCCGCGTTCGGCCTGGTCATGGGTGGCGGAGGCGGCCTTGAGCCAGGCGTCAACCCGCGGGTCGGCGAAGCGGGTGCGGTTGATGGCGGCCTTCTCCGGCAGGATGAGGTTGAGCGCGGCGCCCGCGTCGGAGTCGCCGCGGGAGTTGCCGAACAGCTCGTACGCGTTCTCCTCCAGGGCCTTCTGCGCGCTGCCCTGGTCCAGGATCCTGACCTGGAAGTCGATGCCGGCGTTCTGCTTGACCTGGGCCTGGACGGCCTGGGCGAGGATGTCGCGGCGGTCGCGGACGAACGGCGCCGAGGCGACCTCGCCTACCGTGAGCCGCCTGCCGTTCTTGACCCGGTAGCCTTCGGCGTCGCGTTGTTTCCATCCGGCCGCGTCGAGCAGGGCGTTGGCTTTGGCGACGTCGCCGCCGTACCGGTTCTCGAGGGTGGCGTCGTAGAAGGGGCTCTTCGCGCCGACGATGCTCCACGCTCTGGTGGCGGTGCCCTGGTAGACGGACTGCAGCACGGCGTCCACGTTCACGGCCTCGCGGAACGCCTCGCGTACGCGCTTGTCGTCGAAGGGGGCGTGGGAGGTGTTGAAGTAGTAGGAGTAGGCGGTGCCGGAGTTCAGCGAGGTCAGCAGGGCCAGGTCCGGGTCCTTCTTGATCAGGGCCACCTCCGTGGCGGGGACGCCCTCGATGACCTGCACCTGTCCGGAGCTGAGCGCGCCGATCCGGACGGCGGCCTCGGGCAGGAACCGGTAGGTGATGGCGGAAAGGTGGGCGGGGCCCCGGTGGGCCGCCCCCGCGGGCGGCCAGTTGTAGGCGGGGTTGCGGCGGTAGTGGATCTCCTGTCCCTGGACGTACCTGTCGAGGATGAACGGTCCGGTTCCGACCAGGTCGAGTCCGCCGAACTTGAGATCTTTGGCGCTCTTGAGCGCCTTCGGCGAGACCTGCCCCGCGTAGGGCGAGGCGAGGAAGTCCAGGAACAGCGCGTCGGCCTCCTTGAGGGTGATCTTCACCTGGTACGGCGCCGCCACCTGCGCCCGGTCGAAGGCCTTGAGCTGGATCGCGGCCACCGCCGGGTTGTAGCCCGGCACGAGGAACTGGTCGAGGTTGGCCTTGACGGCGGCGGCGTCGAACCTCGTGCCGTCGTGGAACGTGACGTCCCGGCGCAGGTCGAGCGTGTAGGTCAGCTCGTCGTCCGAGACCTTCCACGAGGTGGCGAGCCACGGCCGGAAGGAGCCGTCCCCGGCCTTGGACAGCAGCGCGTCGAACTGGTTGAACACGAGCGGCCTGACCTTGTTCTGCGCCCACAACTGCGGGTTCAGGGTGATCGGCTGCGTCTCGATGGCCCACGTCAGCGTGGTGGCCGGGGCGGACTCCGCGGGCTGGGCACCGCACGCGGCGAGGCCCAGAAGAAGGACGGGGATCAGGCGCTTCACGGGCGGTTCCATGCGTCGGCGAGCAGCTCGTAGGAGATTGCCCGGTCTTCGTGGCGGTGGGTGATGGTGGTGATGAGCAGTTCGTCGGCCCCGGTCACCCGGCGCAACACGCGCAGCCCCTCCGCCACCTGGTCCGGCGGGCCGACGAACCGCGTGTCGAGGCGGTCCTTGACCAGCTCCCGGTCGGCGTCGGTCCAGACGTGGGCGTCGGCCTCCTCGGGAGTCGGGTACGGCATCGCGCCCGCGCCGGTCCTGATGCTGCGGACCCACAGGTCGTACCCCTTGGCCACCTCGCGGGCCGTGGACTCGTCGGCGGCGGCGAGCACGTCCGCCGAGACGATCACGTACGGCTCGGCCAGCGCGCCCGACGGTTTGAACGCCGCCCGGTACGCCTGGACGGCATCCAGCACGCCGGACGGGCTGACGTGGTAGTTGGCGGCGAACGGCAGCCCCCGCTCCCCCGCGACCTGGGCGCTCTGCCCGCCGCTGCTGCCGAGGATCCAGACCTGCGCGCCGGCCCCCTCACCGGGGACGGCGGGCGCCTCGTGGGTGCCGTCGAGGAAGGCGAGCACGTCGTCGATCTGGCCGGCGAAGCCGGGCGTCCGGGCGCCGGGCTGCTGAAGCAGGGTGGCGTAATGGACGAGATGGGGGTGCCCGGCCAGCCGCGAGAAGTCGAACGGCGGCGGGATGAGCAGCCCGTCCACGACGCGGGCGTCCTTCTTCTCGAAGGCCGGCGCCTTGGCGAGCTCGGCGCGGCGCTGCCCCGAGCGGCCTATCCCCAGGTCGACGCGGCCCGGATACAGGGCGTCGATGAGCCCGAACTGCTCGACCACGGACAGCGGCGTCTGGTGCCCGAGCTGCACGGCGCCCGATCCGACCCGGATCGTGGAGGTGGCCGCCGCCACGAGGGCGATGAGCACGGCCGGGGCGGAGGAGGCGACGCCGGGCGCGAAGTGGTGCTCGGCGAGCCAGTAGCGGCGGTAGCCGAGCTCCTCGGCCCGCCGGGCGAGGTCGAGGGTGTTGCGCAGCGCTTCGGCGGCGGTCCGCCCCGAGCTGATCGGGGCGAGGTCGAGAATGGACAGGGTCACGACACGCCTCCGGGGAACGGCCGGCTGGGGATCTCCGCGCGCAGCACGGGCGCGATCTCGGTCTGGAACAGCTCCAGCGCCTTCCGGTGCTGACCAGGTGTGAGCCCGCCGGCGTCGGCCTGCAGGTGCATGACCTCGTGCCCGAACCGCTTGTGGTAGCGCAGCACCTTGTCGATGATCTGCCGCGGGCTGCCGACCAGGATCGAGCCGCGCTCGATGGCGTCCTCCAGCGTCGGGAAGACGATGGGCAGCCCGGCTTCGCGCTGGAACGCCACGCGGGCGTCGTAGATCGGCCGGTACGTCGCGATCGCCTCCTGGGAGGTGGGGGCGGTGTAGAAGCCCGCGCTCCCGGCTCCGACCAGCGCGTCCGCGGGATCGTGCCCGTAGTGCGCCCAGCGCCGCCGGTAGTGGTCGATCAAGTCGGCATAGGGATCGATGGGGTTGCTGACGTTGGCGGAGAACAGCGGGTCGCCGTAGCGGGCGGCCAGGTCCACCGACTCCTTGCTGGTGGCGCTGCCGTGCCAGACCCGGATCGGCCGTTGCAGCGGCCGCGGCCAGGTCTCGGCCTCGGTGAGCGACGGCCGGAACGCGCCCGCCCAGGTGACCTTGTCCTCGCGCCACAGGCGGCGGAACAGCTCGTACGCCTCCCTGTTGCGCTCCCACTGGTCCTCGGCCGTTACGTGGAAGAGCCTGGCCTGCGCGGCCCCGTTGCCCTTGCCGATGATCAGCTCCAGCCGGCCTTCCGACAGGTGGTCCAGGGTGGCGTAGTCCTCGTACGCCCGGACCGGGTCCAGCAGGCTCAGCGTGGTGACCGCCGTGAACAGCCGGATCCTGGACGTCCTGGCCGCGATGTGGCTGAGCACCACCGGCGGCGAGGAGGAGAGGAACGGCCACTCGTGCCGCTCCCCCACGCCGAACCCGTCGAAGCCGAGCTCCTCGGCCAGCACCGCGTTCCCGACGACCTCACGGAACCGCTCGGTGGGCGATCGATCGTCGTGGTGGGGGATCAACGTGATGAGCAGAAATTTCATGTCACCTCCGCGTAGCGGCTGAGCGGGCGCGGCAGGCCGAGCAACCCGCGCAGCGTGGCGGCCTCGTACGCGTGCCGGAACACCCCGTGCCCGCGCAACTCGGCCGTCAGCCCGCGGGCGATCTGTTCCAGGTCGTACGGCAGCGCGCCGGGCCGCAGCCGGAATCCCTGGATCCCGGCCCGGCGCCACTCCAGCAGCAGGCCGGCGAGTTCGGTCACGGTCCCGGCGAAGATCGCGGCATCGGAGACGAGCTCGGCCCCGTCCCGTTCGTCCAGGCGCGCCTTGCGCCGGACCGCGTCCTCGCCGAGGAACACGACCAGGTCGGCGAAGATCTTCAGCTCGCCGGACAGCCCGCCGACCTCCTCGACGATGGCGCGGGCATGGTCGGCGGAGTGCGGGGTGACGTAGACGACGTCGGCGCCGGCCGCGGCGAACTCGTACGGCAGCCGCGCGTGGGCGAGCGCGGTCACCACCGGCTGCCCCTGCGGCGGCCTGGGCGTGATGGACGGCCCCTTGACCGAGAAGTACCGCCCGGCGAAGTCGATGTAGTGGAGCTTGTCCCGGTCGATGAAACGGCCGGTGGCAACGTCGCGGATCTCGGCGTCGTCCTCCCAGCTGTCCCAGAGCCGCCTGGCCACCTCGACCGCGTCCGTGGCCTCGGCGAACAGTTCGCGTACCTGCGGATCAGCTTCGTGAGCCAGTGGCTTCAGCGGCGGGACCTCCTTGCGGCCGAAGTGCCGCGCCTCCGAGGCGCGCGGCGAGATCTGCGCCCGCCACCCCGCCCGGCCGCCGCTGACGTGGTCGAGCGTGGCGATGCCGATGGCCACGTGGAACGGCTCGGTGTGGGTGACGGTCGCGGTCGGCACCAGCCCGATCCGGCTGGTGACCGGCGCCAGCCGGGCCGCGAGCAGCACGGCGTCGAACCGTCCCCGCACCTGGTCGGCACGGTCGTCGTCGCCGTCGGGAAGGGTGGACTGCAGTCCCAGGGCGTCCTCGATGGTCACGAAGTCGAGCAGGCCGCGCTCGGCCTCGGCCACGAGCCCGGCCCAGCGGCGGACGGAGAAGAGATCCGGCGGTGCTTCGCGCCAGGCGGCGGGGTGCCACCCCGCGCCGTCCAGCGCCACGGCCAGGTGCAGCGTCATACCAGCCCCAGGTGTTCTCGGAGGGTGGCGCCGGTGTAGTCGGCGCGGAAGGCGCCGCGCTCCTGCAGCAGCGGCACCACCCGGTCCACGAACTCGTCCGGCCCGCCGGGCGTCAGGTGCGGGACGAGGATGAAGCCGTCGGCGGCCTTCGCCCGCACGTGCTCGTCGATCCGCCGGGCCACGCTCTCCGGGGTGCCGATGAACGTCTGCCGCCCGGTCACCTCGATGACCAGTTCGCGGATCGACAGTCCCTTCTCCTCGGCCAGCGCCCGCCACTTGGCGGCGACGGCGAGGCGGTCCTTGAGCGGCACCCTGCCCTGGGAGACGCCCTCGGACAGGTCCGGCTCGATGTCCGGCAGCGGGCCTTCCGGGTCGTAGGCGGACATGTCACGACCCCAAACCTGCTCCAGGAACGCCGTCGCGGTCTGCGGGCCGACCTGCTGACGGCGGATCGCGGCCGCGTTCCCGGCCGCCTCCGCCCCGGTGTCGCCCAGCGCGAACGTCACGCCTGGCATGATCTTGAGCTGGTGCGGCGCGCGGCCGTACCTGGCCAGGCGGCGTTTGACGTCGGCGTAGAAGCGTTTGCCGTCCTCCAGGCCGCCGTGCGGCGTGAAGATCACGTCGGCGTGCGCGGCGGCGAACTCGCGGCCCTCGTCGGAGTCGCCCGCCTGGATGACGACCGGGTGACCCTGCGGGCTGCGGGGCGTGGTGAACCGGCCTTCGACGGAGAAGTGGGCGCCGCTGTGCTCGACCGTCCCGATGCCGCCTTCGCCGACGAACCGGCCCGTGTCCGGGTCCGCCACGACCGCGTCCGGCCGCCAGGAGTCCCACAGCTCGCGCGACAGCCGCAGGAACTCCGCGGCCCGCTCGTAGCGCTGGGAACGGTCGAGGAAGCCGCCGCGGCGGAAGTTCTCGCCGGTGAACGCGTCGGAGGTGGTCACCACGTTCCACGCGGCCCGGCCCTCGCTCAGATGGTCGAGCGTGGACAGGCGCCTGGCCAGCTCGTACGGCTCGTTGAAGGTGGCGTTCACGGTCCCGGCCAGGCCGAGGCGGTCGGTGACCGCGGCCAGGGCGCTGAGCACGGTGAGCGCCTCCGGGCGGCCCACCACGTCGAGGTCGTGGATGCGCCCCTTGAGCTCGCGCAGCCGTAGCCCTTCGGCGAGGAAGAAGAAGTCGAGCTTGCCGCGCTCGGCCGTCCTGGCCAGGTGGGCGAACGAGGCGAAGTCGATCTGGCTGCCGGAGCGGGGGTCGGCCCAGACGGTGGTGTCGTTCACGCCGGGGAAGTGGGCCGCCAGATGGATCTGGGTGCGCGTCATCGACCGTGCCCGTGCGGGGCTTGCTGGCGGAGGTGGTGGCCGGCGGGGCTCGCGTACGCCCGCGGCTGCGTGAATGTGGACACAAGCTGCTCCGGGTTCAGGAGTCGGGGTGGGCCAGGAAGCGGCCGAAGCGGCCCTGGTGGTAGAGGAGCGGGCGGCCGGTGTGCCGCACGTGGGTGTCGGCGACCAGCCCGACCACCAGGACGTGGTCGCCGACCTCGGCTCGCTCGTAGGGCAGGCAGATCAGATGCGCGCAGACGTCCCGCAGGAGAGGGGCGCCCAGCGGTCCCGGCCGCCAGCGGGTGGGCGCGGCGAACCGGTCGATGTTCTTGCGGGCGAAGCGGGCTGCCAGCTCGGCCTGGTCGCTGGCCAGGATGTTGACCGCGAAGTGGTCGGCGGCGCCCAGCCGGGGCCAGGTGGTGGAGGAACGGTCCACGTAGAAGGAGACCAGGGGTGGTTCGAGGCTGACGGAGGAGAAGGACGTGGCGGTGAGGCCGACGGGCAGGCCGTCGCTCTGGGCGGTGATGACCACGACGCCGCTGGCGTGCACGGCCAGCGCCTGCCTGAACTGGTCGGCGGCGATGGACCGGTCGGGCAGCGTGTCGGTCATGCGGGCGAGCCCGTTCTGTCGGGGTGACCGGATGTCGGCGTTGGCTTGATCACGAGGGGTTCCTCACGAGAGTGGGCATGCTCGCGCGGGGGGACGCGGAGAAGGAGGAGTCGTCGGTGGCTACAGGTCCATGATCAGCGACACTGGGCGGAGCGCCTGGTCAGCAGGAAACCCTGGCTCATACCAACGAAGCTAGGCCGAGACCTCCCTAAAGTCAATATTTCCTACTTGTTTATAGGGTTATTTCCTCGTCTGCTTTGCTGTCGCCATGACCACAGCACGCACGCCGGACGCCACGTCGGCCGGACACTTCACGATCGGCGGCGACCTCGACCTCGCCCGGATCGGCTATGGCTGCATGAAACTGACCGGCTGGCCGCAGGGCGCCCGCCGGCCGGACCACGACACCGCGCTCGCCGTCCTGCGCCGTGCGGTGGAGCTCGGCGTCAACCACCTCGACACCAGCTACTACTACCGCCGCGACGGGGTGGCCGCCAACGACCTCATCCGCGAGGCGTTGCACCCGTACCCGGCCGGCCTGGCGATCGTCACCAAGGTCGGGCCGATCATGGAAGGCGAGGAGAACCGCGAGCCCGGCACGCGCATCGGGCTGACCGCCGGCGGGCTGCGCCGCGCCGTCGAGGCGAACCTGTCATCGCTGGGCGTCGACCGGCTCGACCTGGTGAACCTGCGGATGGACGGCGCCGTCACGCCCGCGGAAGGCTCCATGGAGTCGGCGCTCGAGACGCTGTCCGGCTTGCGGGACGAAGGAATGATCCGGCACCTCGGCATCTCCAACGTGTCAGCGCCCCAGTTGGCCCGGGCGCTGGCCGTCGCGCCGATCGTGAGCGTGCAGAACCTGTACAACGTCGGCCGCCGCCGGCACGAGGACATGGTGGACTCCTGCGCGCGGGCCGGGATCGCGTTCGTACCGTTCTTCCCCATCAGCGAGTTCGACGAGGACGTGACCGCGCGCCTGGCCGGGGTCGCCGCCCGGCACGGCGCGACCGTGCCGCAGGTCGCGCTGGCCTGGCTCCTGGCCCGGTCGCCCTCGATCCTGGTGATACCGGGCACCGGGTCGGTCGCGCACCTGGAGGAGAACATCGCCGCCGGAGATGTGCGGCTGAGCGCCGGGGACCTCACCGAACTGGCCGGCTAGTCGCAGGTACGGCGAGCGGCCCGTTCGGCCCACGATCCGCCGCCTCCTGGAGGCCGCGATCCACTGCTGAGACGCGAAACTCCGCGCATCACGGATTGACTCTCGGGTTACCCGAGGGCCGATGGTGGAGTGGTGGATGACGATGAAGTAGTGACCATCGGCCGGTTCGCCCGGCTGACCGGGTTGTCGATCGGCACGCTGCGCCATTACGACGAGGTCGGCCTGCTGTCACCGGCCTCGGTGGATCCCGCCACCGGATACCGCCGCTACCGCCGCTCGCAGGCCGGGCGGGCCCGGCGGATCCGCACGCTGCGATGGGACGACCTGCCCATCGACCAGATCCGCCAGATCATCGACGACGAGTCCGGCGCCGTGACCAGGGAGATCCTGGCCCGGCACCTGAGCCTTCTCCAACGCCGCCGCGACCTGCTGACCGCCAGGATCGGCGACACCCAGCGCTTCCTCCAGGAGGGATTCACCGTGCCGGAAGTTCAGACCGGTTGCCGCCCCGTCCAGCTCAAGATCGCCGTCGACGACCTCGACGCGGCGGTGTCCTTCTACGCCGAGGCGTTCGCCTTCCGCTACGACGTGGCCAGGCGTACCGAGGAAGCCGACCACTCCGCCTTCCTCTTCGGCGCCTACGGCCGGGACGACTTCTTCCTGATCCACCTCATCGCCTCCCGGGACCACATGGACTGTCCCGGCATCTCAACCTTCGGCCTGCTGACCGACGACATCGACACCCGCCACGCCCGCGCCGTCACCGCCGGCGCGACCGAGGCCGTCGCCCCGCACGACCCCGACGGCATGCCCCGCTGCTCGGCCGTCCGCGACCCGAGCGGCAACTGGATCTGGCTCTACCAGGCCTGACCCGGCGTGGGCGTCCTGGTGTTCGATCAGGTAGGCGATGGCCAGCGTTTCCAGGAGTTCGGCCGGGCCGTCGCGCAGGCCCAGCACGTTGAACGCCCATACCGCCTGGGCCCGGCGGGACGCCCTCCGCGCCGCCTCCCGGCTGTCCCATCGGCGCCGGTCGGCGAGGAGATCGGCGATCGTGAGCGACGGGCGCACGATGAGGCGTTCGGCCGCCACGCGCAGGGCCAGCGGAAGGTGTCCGCACTCCCGTGCCAGGCGAGCGGCGGCCTCGGGTTCCGCGGCGACGCGTTCGGCGCCGGCGACGGCCGCCAGCAGGTCGGCGGACTCGGCGGCGGTGAGCGGGCTCAGGGCCAGGTGGTGGGCGCCGTCGCGGGCGACCAGACCGCCCAGGCAGTGGCGGCTGGTGACCAGGACGAGGCATCCGGCGTTGCCGGGCAGCAGGGCGCGGACCTGGTCGGGGGTGGCGGCGTCGTCCAGCAGGACGAGCATGCGCCGGTCGCCGATCAGGCTGCGGAGCAGGGCGGCCCGCTCGCCCACCTCGGCGGGCAGGTGCCGCAGATCCGGGGCGAGCGCCCGGAGGAACCTGGCCTGCGCCTCTGCGGGCGGCATCGGGTCGGCGCCGGAACCGCGCAGGTCGACGTGCAGCTGACCGTCCGGGAACCGGCCGGCCACGCGGTGCGCGAGGTGCACCGCCAGCGCGCTCTTGCCGACGCCGGCCACTCCGTCGATCACCGCGATCGCGACGGCGTCGGCCGCGTCCGGCACCAGGGCCGCCAGGCGGGCGAGCTCGGAGGAACGGCCGGTGAAGCCCGCCACGTCATGCGGCAACTGGGCCGGACGCCGCCACGCGGGCGGATCGGCCACGGCACGTTCCCACAACGCCACCAGCCGCGCGGTGTCCCCGCGGCACGCCTCGCTGATGGCTTCGACGGCCTGCCGGGACGGCAGCAGCTTGCCGTTGAGGTAACGCTCCAGCGAGGACTTGCTGCAGTGCGTACGCGCCGCCATCTGGACCAGCCCCAGACCGGAGGCGGCCTTGAGAACACGCAGTTCGGCCGCGAGTCTGCGGGCGTGTAGCCCGTCCACCGCCACAGGGCTCATGTGCCCGCCTCCCCTTCTAGCCCCTCGCGAAGTAGGCGTGGGCATCGACGTCGACGCTCACCTGTGCGGTCCCCTCGTTCTTCAGCACCACCGACCCGTCGGCGCGCACGGCGGCGGTGGTGAAGCCGACGGCGTCCTTGCCCGCCGGGTACGCGACCACCCGCGAGGTCGTGGGCCCGCTCTGCGGCACCACCGAGACGACGCCGCTCGCCGCGCCCCTGGCGGCGACGGTCAGCCCGACCGCGGTGACGCCGGTGAAACGCAGCGTCGTGGTGCCGCCCGCCGCAATGGCCAGCGCTCTGGCCGCGGGCGTGGGGCGGATCGCCTTGACGACCGACGCCCGCTGCGCGGTGGTGTAGTAGCCGGCGACGTCCACGGAGATCTCGGCGCCGCCGTAGCCGAGGTTGTGCACGTTGATCTTCCCGTCGGGGCCGGGCTTGACGATCGTGTGGAACTGCGTGGCGAGGCCCGCCGGGTAGTCGGCGTTGGCCTCGGCCGGGAAGACGTCGCCGGCGGCGTACACGCGGATGGTGCCCGTCGAGGGGCTCTTCAGGATGACCGTGAGGGCGACCTGGGCCACGCCGGTCGCGGGCAGGCCGGGCATCTCGGCGGTGGACAGCTGGTGGTTGCCCCACGCGGGGACGACGGTGCGGTCGGCCACCCGCGCCGGCGTGATCGGGACGTAGGTGCCGCCCACGACGGCCACCGCGTGGTCGAGGGTGTGGCCGTGCGCGTCGAGCGTCACCCTGACCGCGCCCGTGCCGCGGTTGACGACCTTGACCTTCCCGTCCGCGCCGACCCTGGTGATGATCATCGTGGAAGCGAAGCGGGTGTGGTCGTAGGCGAGGACCTTTCCGTCCGGTTCCTGCTCATTGGAGGCGTGTACGGCCAGCGCCCCCGCCCCGAATCCCTCGCCCTTGGCGCTGACGTTGAGCGAGACGGCCCGCAATCCCTGGGCGGGCAGCCCGGCCACGCCCGCGACCTGAACGGCCATGGCCGAGTTCGCGCTGATCTGGACGTTGTCCAGGAGCCTGCCGCGGGAGTGGAAATACTGGTCGGGCCCCGGCCGGGGGGTCGCGTCCAGGGCGGCGGCATCGAGCTGGAGACGTGGCGTGGTGGCGCCCGGGTAGCCGATGGCCCGCCCGCTCTCTTCCAGCTTGGCCTCCAGAGCGGCGGGGCCGAGCCCGGGGAAGGCCTGGCGCAGGACGGCGAGCGCGCCGGAGACGTGCGGGGCGGCCATGGAGGTGCCGCTCATCGGCGCCCAGCCGTTCCCCGGCACCGAGGAGATGATGTCGCTGCCCGGGGCGAGGAGATCCAGGAGCGGGCCGCGGTTGCTGAAGGCGGACAGGGTGTCGGCGTCGGTGGTGCCGCCCACGGCGATCGCCGAGGACACGCAGGCCGGAGCGGTGATCGCGTCCGGGAAGCCGTCGTTGCCCGCGGCGACCACCGTGGCGACGCCCGCGGTGAGCAGGGTGTCGATGACGGCCTTGCGGGGGTCGCTGTCGCAGGGCGCGGTGTGCCGGCCGGCGCCCAGGCTCAGGTTGGCCGCCACGATGGGCAGCGTCTGCCTCAGCGCCTGGACCTTCTCCAGCCCAGCGAGTTGGGCGCTGGGGAAGCTGAGCACGCACGGCGCGCGGCCGGAGCCGCAGAAGTCGTCGGAGTCGAACCTGCTGAAGATCTGGATGGCCACGATGCCGGCTCCGGGCGCCACACCGCCGCCGTCGTCGCCGTCGAGCCCTTCGCCGTCACCGGCGATGATCCCGGCCACGTGCGTACCGTGCGAGCAGTCGAGCAGTTCGCCGGCGCACTGGCCGCTCTCGGCGTCGGCGGAGCCCGCGCCCTCCTGCCGGGTGGCGCCGTTCGGGCACAGGCTGGAGGCGGAGTAGTCGAGGTCGGCGGGCGAGAAGCACGCCTCCGCCACGACCCGGCCACCCAGGAACGGATGCCCGGCGGCGACCCCGGTGTCCAGCACGGCCACGACGCCGCCCGCGCCGGTCAGCCCGGCCGCCCTGGTGCGGTCGCCGCCGATCAGCGGAACGCTCCGCCCGAGAACCGCAGGCACCGGCCGGTCCTCGGACACGCTGACCACGCCCGGCAGGCCGGTCAGCCGCCGCAGCCCCGCCCGGTCGGTACGCAGGGTGACCACGGGCAGGCGCGACAACGTCTGGAGCACCTGCCCGGCGCCGGACGCGGCGGACAGATCGGCGCGTTCCCTCGTCACCACGTTGACCCGCAGCTCGGCTCCCGTAGCGAGCTGCGCGGCCAGTCCCGGCTCCACCCAAGGTCCCGCCGTCGCGTTCGACGTGCCGGCCGCCACGGTGATCGAGGACAGCAGGAACGCCACCGCGACGATGGCTAATCGCCTCATGAGCCTCTCCTTCAGGGCGCGGGGCACGATGCTCGTGCGCACTGTAGGCGGGCCCTGTTGCCACGCTGTTGACAGCGACGTCAGCGGCCTTCGCGGCTGCCGATCCGGCTGAAGATGGCGCTCGACTCCCGGCGGGCGGCGCCGGCCTGGGCGGCTTCGCCGTACCGGTGCTCCAGGTGGGCCAGGACGGTGAGCGTGCGGGCGCGCCACAGCGGGAGTTCCAGCGCCTCCCAGAGGTTGAGCGAGGCCGACAGCGCGACCCTGGCCTCGGCCGTCGCGCCCTGCTCCAGGCGGAGCTCGCCGAGCGTGCGCAGCCCGAGCGCGCGGCCGAAGCGGTCGCCCTGGCCGGTGAACACGCGCAGGCTCGCCTGGAGTGCCCGCTCGGCCTGCGGGAGGTCGCCCACGCGGATCCGGATCTTGGCCAGCGACTGACCGGCGTAGGCGGCGCCGTGCGGGTCGGCCAGGGCGGTGAACAGCCGGCGCGACTCCCGGGTCCTGGCCGCCGCGGGCGCGTACTCGCCCCTGGCCCGGTGCACGAGACCGACGCTGCGCTGCAGCAGGGCCTCGCCGCGCCGGTCGCCGATCTTCTGGTACGCCGCCAGCGCCCGCCCGAGCAGCCACAGGGCCAGTTCGTCGTCGCCCCGCTCGCGTTCCACGAAGCCGAGCATGTAGATGGCGTGCGCGTGCCCGGCCAGGTCGCCGAACGAAGCGAAGATCGACGCCGCCTCCAGCAGGTCGGACTCCCCCTCCGCGAACCACCCGCCCTCGGCCCGTACGGTCCCCAGCCCGGACAGGGCGGCCGCCAGATGCCGCCGGTCGCCGAGCCGCTGGAACGCCCGCCGGGCCTCCTCGTAGGCGGCCACGGACTCGGCGAAGCGGTCCTGGGCGAAGCGAAGCCGGCCCAGCCCTAGCATCACCAGCCCCTCGCCCTCGAGGTCACCGGTCCGCCCGACGTTCTCCTGGCCGCCGGAGCGCCCGCCGAGGCGGGGGTCGCCGCGCAGGATGTCCTGGCGCAGCCGTACCAGAGCGGGACCGGGGTCGAGCCCGAGCTCCCCGGACAGCCGCGCCCGAACCCGCTCGAAGACGTCGAGCGCCTCGGCGACGCGCCCGGAACGATACAGCGCGAGCATCAGCAGCCCGGCCAGCCGCTCCCGCGCGGGATCGCCCGCCACTTCCTCGGCCAGCACGCCGAGGATCTGCCGGTGCCGCCCGAGCCGCAACGACGCCTCGGCGAGCTCTTCGAGCGCCTCGCGCCGCGCCTCCTCCAGCCTGACGCAGAGCAGGTCACGCGCGCCACCGACCGCCGCCTCGTCGAGGACAGGACCGCGCCACAGGTCCAGCGCCCGCCGCAGCAGCCCGGTCTTCTCCTCGTCGTCGCCGCTGGCAGCGGCCTGCTCCTTCAGTACGGCGAAGCGGTGCGCGTCCACCGCCATGGGGTCGATGCGCAACCCGTAGCCGGAACCGGCGGCGAGGACCTCCACGTCCGTCCCGGCGAGCAGGCCGCGCAGCCGGGAGACGAGCACCTGAACCTGCCGCCGCCCGCCCTGCGGCGCCCCGTCGGGCCAGAACACCTCGGCCAGCCGCTGAAGCGGAACCATGCGGTTGGCCGACAGCGCCAGCACGCCGAGCAGCAGCCGCTGCTGACGCCTGGGCAGCGCGACCGGCGCCCCCTCCCACCGGAACTCGACCGGGCCGAGCAGGCGGACGCCGTCACTTGGTGACTTGATCACCTGTTCATGATTGACCGGGGGTCGGGCCATGACGTCAACGGATATTCAACCGAGACGAATCCCGCTATTTCCCGAAAAAACCTTAGCGTGTCCGAGGCACGGCCGATATGCGAACGAGATGAACGCGCTTCCGGCGATAAGGAAAGTCACCTTCCGTCAGCCGAAATCTCGCCCCTGGGAGCGACCCTGCCCGGCCGCTCCCCGTATTCATGCGTCAAGGGCCTCTGCTCAGCACGGCGCGGCTCCATTGTGGAATGTCGTAATGGCACGTAGCGCCGCGCTTCCACACACATATTGAAGCTCGATCGACGTCATCTTGCCCGGCAGCGTCTTTCCCGACAGGACACCGGGGACGTCCCCCATGCCTCCCAGGTTGAAGCTGATGCGCCCACCGCTCTCGTGCACCCGATCGATCATGGTCTCCAGCGCGCTACGCGTCGCCGTCGGAGTGGGGAACAGGTCCCTGAACTGACCGTCCAGCCATGTCACGGCCCCCATCTCGCTCGCGAAGCGGTCCAGGCTGTGGCCCTCACGGTAGGTGAGACCCATCGCCAGATGAATCGGCTTCCTGGCGTCGGGCGTGTCCACGTCGTCCCCGGCGCCGCCCGATCCCTTGCCGCAGTTGTGAACGAGAACCGGGGTGGCGCCCGCCAGCACGTAGTACGTGTGGATGTCGGCGACGGTCAGGTTGTGGACGCGGGCCTCGGTCGTTCGGGACTTGACGGCGGTGACCTGGACATAGGTGCCCGCGGCGGTGCGCAGGAGCTGGCCGGGGCGCAGGTCCTTGGCATCGCGCCAGGCCTTCTCGTTCTCCACCCAGAAGGGATGACCGTCGGTGGCGACGATGTCCCCGGCGTCCACGGTGATGGTGACGAGGTTCTTGGTGCCGTCACCGACGATGGTGGCCAGGATCTCCTTGGCTTCGGTACGGCCGGTCGCCGGGTCGCCGGCCAGGACCTTGTCGCCGGGCTTCAGCTGGCCGATGCGTTTCCCCGAGCCGTCGGCGAGCAGAACCTTGGTCTCCGGGGTGAAGCTGTTGGACAGCTTGCAGGACGTGCCCGCGGACTTCGGATTCTTCCCGCGTTTCGCCGCGCGGGCGATCAGCGCGTCGATGGCGGCGATCTTTTTGTTGATGTCGTCGATTCTCGCGTCGAGTTGTTCGATGGCCTGCCTGGCCGCTTTGACGGCGCCTTGGACCTTCTTGTAGATCTTGATGCCCATCCGGACCCTCGTGGAGAGTTTCCAGATCAGGCCGCCGATCTTCTTGGCCGGCACCACTTCGAGCAGCAGGCTGACGCACTTGCCCACGCTGCCGCTGAAGCAGCCCTTGATGTCTTCGATCTTGAGGAAGTCTTTGATGAAGCCGATGCCGGCGGCCTTTAAGGCTTCGAGTACCGCGTTCCGCTTGGCGGTCTGCTGGTGCTGGCGGCGTTCGTTCTCCGCGTTGTCGCGCCCGGATTCCAGGCCCTTCTTGGCCCTGTCGAAGTCGCAGGGGCCTTCGCAGTCGTCGTCGTCAAGCTGGTCGTCCCTGCACGGGGGATTGAGGGACTTCGTGCAGGCGATGCCGCTGCAGCAGGGGGCCATGCCGGTCGGGTCGGCGAGGGTGACGGGGTTGTTGTCGGCGTAGTTGTAGCCGTTCATCTGCTGGGAGTCGCCCATCTTGATGATGGGGTCGACGGAGATGAAGCGGCCGGTGACGGGGTCGTAGCCGCGGGCGCCCAGAGTGGTCAGATCAGCGCTGTCGTCGGTGATGCCGCCGACGAAGCCGCGCTGATGTTCCTGGGGCCATGCGCCCTGGGCGTCGCGTAAGCGGCCGAAGGGGGCGTAGCGGCGCTGGCTCAGGGCTCCGGTTTCTGCGTTGACGGCCAGTTCGGTGCTGCCCTGGTGGTCGCCGATGAGGTAGGTGACCCCCGTGGTGGTACGCATGGCGTTGCCGATGAACCGGCGCGCGGTGGTGGCCGTGGCGCCCTTGGCCAGGTGAACCTCCAGGCCGGGCAGGTACAGGGTGGTGCCGTCCTTGTCGCGCCGGATGAGGCGCTCGCCGTCGGCGCCGTACAGGAAGCGGGTTTCGCCCTTCTTGTCATCGTTGACCTGGGTGAGTTCGCCCTCGGCGTCCCAGGTCAGGGTCTGGTTGCCGCCCTGGGTGCGGCGTTCGGTGGTGTTGCCGGAGGCGTCGTAGGCGTAGGAGGCGGCTCCGGAGACGGTGGTGAGGCGGTGGGCCTTGGCCGGGTCGTAGGCGTAGGTGCGGTCCGACTGCTGGACGCCGCCCGCCGGGCCGGCGCCGTACAGGGATTCGCTGCGGCGGTTGCCGGTGTCGTCGTAGGTGTAGGCGGCCCGGTAGGGAGCGGGGCCGCCGATGGTGGTGTTCTCGCCGGTCTCGGCGCATTGCGTGTCGTCGGTCTGGGTCCAGGCTTCCGACAGGCGCGACAGCTCGTCGTAGCGGAAGCACTGGTTGTCGACGCCGTCGCGGGAACTGTCCTTGACCTGGGTGATGTTCCCGGCGGGCTGGTAGGTGTACTGGGTGCTGCGGTCGGTGCCGGGCATGCCGAAGTGCCAGGTGGTGGCCTTGGCCAGGCGGCCGGTGCCGAACTCGTAGTCGAAGGTCTGGTCGATCTGCTTTCCGGCGGCGCCGGAGCGCATGCGCAGGCCGATGAGCCTGCCGGTCTTGGTGTAGTCGGCGCCGGTCAGGTAGGTCGACAGCTGGGACTTGCTGGAGACCAGGCGGCCGAGATCGTCGTAGGTGTAGGCGATGTTCTCGGCGGGCAGGCCGCCGACGGCGGGGCTGCTGCTCGCGGCCACGCTGCCGTCGAGGTTGTAGCTGGTGTCGAAGACGTAGCCGCCGGCCGGCGCCAGGGCCCCTTCGGTGGCGGGCAGGGTGACCCTGGTGCGCTGGGGGCGGTCCAGGTTGTCGTACTCCTCCACCTGCGTGGTGTAGCGGTCGTTGCCGACGATGCGGGAGGAGCTGGTCAGCTGGCCCTCGCGGACGGTGTCGTACACCCATTCGGCGATCTTGGTGCCGGGTGAGGAAGTGGTGGCGTCGTACTTGGCGATCGCGCGGCCCAGGCCGTCGTACTGGATGCCGATCTTGTGGTTGCGGGCGTCGGTGGTGAGCACCGGCCGGTCGAGGGTGTCGTAGGCGACCTTTTCCACACCGCGGTCGGGGTCGTCGGTCCGCACCCGGCGGCCGAGCAGGTCGTAGGTGTAGGTCCAGACCTGGTTGCCGGGGCCGGTCACCGATTCCGGCCGGCCGCGATGGTCGTAGCCGAACTTCGTGACGACGGGTCCGGCCGCGCGGTGCTGGTGCACTTCGCGGGTACGGCCGTGCACGTCGGTGTAGGTCGTCACCGGGGTGCCGCCGGACGGCGGGATGACCTTGGTCCAGTCGTCGCCGTACTCGTAGCGGGTGTTCCACAGCTCGTTGGCCGCGCCGTCGCTGTTGCCCGACAGCAGCCGTTCGACCAGCAGCCGGCCGCGGCCGTCGTAGGTGTTCCAGACCTGGCTCTCCACCGCGCCCACCACCGCCGCGCCGAACCGGGCCGGTTGCGGGTCGCCGTCGGCGTAGTAGGGCGCGAACGTGTAGTGGACCTGCCCGGCCCCGTTGTAGACGGTGTCGGAGATGATCCGGCCCTTGGCGCCGGTGGCGTCGTCCCGTCCGGGGGCCTGCGACTGGCGCGGGCGCAGCCAGCCGTCGAACAGGGTGTAGGAGGTCTGCTGGCCGCCGTCCCTGGTCAGCGTCCTGGCGCCCACGGCCACGATCGCGCCGGGGTTCATCAGGTACTGGTACTCGTTGTCGGGAACCTGGCTCTTGGTGCGGCCGGGCCCCCAGACCTTCGAGGTACGCCCCAGCGCGTCCCGATCGGCGATGGTCGTCCTGCCGCTGGGATTGGTTTCCCGGATCGCCAGGCCCCAGGCCGGATCCAGCACCCGTGTGGTGGTCAGGGCCGATTCCGGGTCGGTGGCCGTGGCCCGCGGGGTGGTCGAGGTCACCTCGGTGGTGACGCCATGCGGTTCGGAGTAGCCGGTGGAGGTGACCTGCCCGGCGGCGTCGGTGACGGTCTTGGGCCGGCCCAGGACGTCATAGCTCGACCGGGCCATCACCTGGTAGGAGGTGATCGCGGTCGCGGAGGCCGCCACGGCCCGCTCGGTCTTCGTCACGTCGCCGTGCGCGGGCGCCGCCTTGAACGCCTTGTCGTCGTAGTAGCTGCGTACGTCGGCGACCAGGTCGGTGGTCAGGTCCGGCTGGTCGGCGCAGCGCCGGGCCACCGTGATCACCCGGGCCGCCAGCCGCAGCACCCGCGGCCCGTCGGCGGTCAGCTCGGTCCTGGTGCATTCCTCGTCACCGGGTACGCCGACCTCGCCCTCGTCGTCGAGGGCCAGCGCCGCGCCGTTGGTGAGGTCGAAGTCGGTCACCGTGGAGCGGGTCTGCTGCCACGAGGAACCGGCCAGGGCGAAGGCGCGGGTCGTCCTGGTCCCGGTGAGGTTGGCCGTCATCGTGCCCCACGGACGGGACTTGCTGGCCGTCTGGTGGTGCCACGGGCTGGTGACGGACTTGCTCACCGGCTCGCCGCCCACCTTGTCGTAGGTGACGGTGCGCAGGGTCATGCCGTGCAGCGACTCGTGGTCGGTGGGGTTGCCGCCCTCGCCGTCCGGGAGAGTGACGGTCTTGGTGCCACCGGAGGGGCCGGCGCGGTCGCCGTGCATGCCCTGGAAGAACCAGTGGTCGGTCTGGGACGGCGTGCCACCGCTGGCCTGGCTGGTGGCGCCGCTGATCACGCGGACCCTGTCGTAGCCGCGCCAGTTCGACCACGTCTTGAACCTCTGCGGGGTGATGCCGTCGTCGTCGGCGTAGTGCCAGGCGGGCCGGCCGATGCTGTAGTCGTAGCGGGTGACCATGTCCGAGCCGCCGCCGGTCAGGTCGGTCTGGATCAGCGCGCGCACCACGTACTTGTGGAACCAGTCCAGGCTCGGATCGGCCCCGCCGTTGGCGTTCTGCCAGAACGTGGGGAAGCAGCGGCGCCGGTTGGTCGCCGGTTCGGGCAGGTCGGAGGGGGTGCAGTCCATCTCCGAGTAGGTGATGTCGAGCTTGCCGCCGGTCTCGTTCTGGATGGCGGCCACGCGTTCCTTGATGAACGGGCCGACGTCGTCGCCGAGTTCGTCCACCCGGTTGGCGAGCTGCTGGTAGACGAAGCTGACCGGCGGCGTGGTGATCGGCGCGGGCCCGGCGTGCCCGGTGTGGGCGATGTCGGTGAGCTTGAGCTGCCGGTCCACGTCGGCGATGCCCCACAGGTGCTTGAACTGCCACGAGTCCACCTCGCGGTGGCCGGTGCCCGCCGGGTTGACGACCTTGGTGGTGACCTTCGTCAGGCGCTTGCGGGTCCAGAAGCTCGGCGTCGCCGTACCCTTGCCGTCCTTGCACTCGGTGCCCGGCTCGCAGTTCATGTCCCAGGGCACGTCCGGCCAGCGGGCCGGGTGGGCGCCGATGTCGCCGCATTCTTCGGCCAGGCAGCGTTCGGCGTTGGTGAAGTCGACCACGGCCGGGGGCGTGGCCGGGAAGACGTCGTCGCCGCGCAGGCCGTACTGGATGGAGGTCAGGTAGCCGCCGCGGGTGTAGGGGGTGTCGTCGGCGGCGCGCAGGTTGCGGCCGTAGTGGTTCTTCTCCTTGGCGTAGTAGAAGGCGACGGCGTTGCCGCGGGTGTCCTCGATGTAGTCGAGGTTCCACCGCCAGCCTTGGGAGCACCAGGAGTCCTTGAAGGCGTCCTTGTGGCACGGCTCGCCGTTGTTGTTGCCGAAGACCGGTACGTCCCAGGCGGCGTTGGTCTGCGGCTTGCCGGAACTCCAGCCAGGCAGGCGGTTCTTGCCGAAGTAGTACCGGGTGCCGTCGGGGGTGGTCACCCGCCAGTGCTCGTTGTCGTCGTCGCCGTTGCCGGTGTCGGCCTCGGTGCCGGTCAGGCGCTGGACCTTCGTCCCGTTGTCCTTGGCCAGGACCCAGCTGTCGGCGCCGGTCGGGATGAGCTCGCCGCCCGATCCGCCCAGGGAGAGCGTGGCGTTGTCGTAGGCCCAGCACTGGTCCATCGGCTCGACCTGGTAGGTCGGGTCCTTCGGCACGCCGTCGTCCTTGCACGGCTTGTACTTGCGCTCGATGAACCCGGGCGACAGTTCGAAGCCGTCGCCGACCCACGATGCCTGGTTGTTGCTGCTGACCGTGCGGCCGTCGATGGACGCCGAGGAGTAGTTGACCGCCAGGTTCGGCACCAGCCCGCCCGGCACCGGCGGCACCCGGAGCGGGTAGGACCAGGAGAAGTCCCCCGACTGGGCGCTGACCTGCCAGGTCGCGGACGGTGAGAGCGAGGTGACCCCGAAGTCGCCCTTGTCGCCCGCCGCCGCTGACGTCACGGCCAGCACCATCGGCTCGGCGCCGAGGTCCACGTCCGCGCTGAGCGTCCTGGCCGCGCTGTCGTTTCGCCCCTTCAGCGGTACGGCCCGCCGGCACTCGGCCTTGTCCGGGCTGGTCAGGGCACACGCGGGCAGCGCCGCCAGGCGCATGCGGGAACCGAAGCCGCCTCCGTAGGCTTCGGCGAAGGGCGCGTAGTCCACCGTCATCGTCACCTTGCCGGGTGGCCCGGCGGTGCGGGCCGCGGTGACGATCGGGCCGCTGACACCGGCGCGCCGCGAGGCGGCACGATCGTGGGTCTGGATCTTCACCCGCCCGGTGGACGACGGTCCGGCCGCTGCGGCCGCCACCGCGCCGGCCCGGCGGGCCGCGACGGCGGACGCGGCCAGGTCGACCTCGGCCGTGCCCGGCGCGGGCCAGTTCACGACCGGGTCGGGCGCCTTCGGCTCGCTGATCCGGGGTTTCACCGCGACGGGCCGGCCGGGCACGACGCGTTCCCGGTCCACGGGCCGGGGCCGGTCGCGCTCGGCGGCGGCGACGGCCGGCCGGAGGGTGGCGGGGACGAACAGCAGCCCCGCCGTGAGCACCAGGGTGAGCACCGCCCGGAGCGTCCTGGCCAAGGACACGCGGCGGCGGCGTGCGGCATGGACGCGCATGCCGTACCTCCAAGGAAAGAGTGGGGGGGACGGGGTCGCCGCGGCGGCGCGGCGACCCCGTGGCGGGGTCAGTCGGAGTCGTTGTCGTTGAGCGCGTCTTCTGAGACGGCCGACATCTCCGACCACAGGGACAGCAGGTCGATCAGGGTCTCGTCCGCGGGGCCGCGCAGCACCCAGACGTCGTCGACGTGGCCGGACCAGTTGGCCGAGGCGCCGCCGCGGCCGATCTGCGCCGAGGTGACCGGCCCGGTCAGGGTGACGTCGTGGCGGTAGGACTTGACCTCCGCCTCCGGAGCCGCTTCGAGGGTGCCGTTCACCCAGAACTCCAGCGACTTCTCCCGCGCGTTGTAGACGATCGCGAGGTGGTCCCAGTCGCCGAACCCGGTGTGGAAGGCCGGGTGTTCGACGATGCCGGCGCCCGGGATCTCCACCACGTAGCGGCCGATCTCCCCCATGTCCGGATCGCCGCGGCCGGGATCGAACTTCACCCGCAGCGCGCTGCCGCCGGCGGTGGGCAGGTCGAGCACGGTCATCGCCTTGCGCGCGGTCCCGCTGGTCTCCACCCAGGCCGAGAGGGTGAAGCTCTCCCTCGGGTCCAGGATCGCCGCGGCGATGCCGGCGTAGTCGCCCGCCGCGCCGGGCAGGTGGAGAGAACCGGGCACGGCGCTGTTGCTCATGGGGGTCTTGGGCACGAAGCGGGCGGCGCCGTACAGGCGGACGGGGGTTCTGATGGCCTCGCCGCTGTCGTCGGGAGCGCGGTTGAGGTGCCACTTGTGCGCCACCGTCAGCATCTCCTTCGACAGCGCCGCCGCCTCCTCGACGGTGACGATCCGGTCGTAGACGCGTACGTCGTCGATCTTCCCGGGGAAGAAGTCGAGCGGCGTGGCGGCCCACTGGACCCGGCCGATCGTGAGCGGGCCGCCGGCCCGCCACGCGCTCGTGTAGTCCATCTCGGTGCCGGGCTCGCCGTTGACGTAGACGCGCACCTTCTTGGCGACGGCGTCGTACACGCCCATCAGATGGGTCCATTCGCCGGGTCTGGCGGGCTTGGCCGACCAGGCGCTGGAGGACGGGACCGACGTCGAGTCGGCGTTCATCCGCCAGAACACCCACTTCTTGGCGTTCGGGTCATAGCGCAGGCAGAAGCCCGACACGTTGACGCCGTCCTGGGCCGCCACGGTCGCGTACCCCGTGGGCAGGGTGTCGGGCAGCTTGGCCCACGCGGTCACCGTGAAGCTCTGCGTGGTGTCCAGCACCGCGCCGTCGGTACGGGCGAACGCCGTCGTGCCGTTGCCGGCCATCGCGGTGCCGCGCGAACCGGCCACGCCCAGTTGCGGCGTGCCGGACACCCGGGCGGGGAAGCGGCCCTGCGCGTCGGCCAGGGTGGCCGATCCGGCGGGGTCGTTGAGCTTCCAGTGCGCCTTCGGCGCGCGGCCGGGGGCGACCCGGAACCGGTAGACGGCCGAGCCCTTGGAGTAGTTGCCCGCCTGGTCCCTGACGCGTACGTAGAGGCTGTTGCTGCCGATGACCTTGGGGAGAAGCTGCACCGTCTCGGTGGCGCTGCCCGCGGTCCGGCGGCGGAACTGGGTGGGATCCTCGTTCACCGCGTACGCCCACTCGGTCACCGACGGGTCGAAGGTGACGACGAACCTGCCGTAGCGGCCCATGCCGTCCTGCGGCACCTGCGCCGGATCCAGGGGGTTCTCCGCGACGTACCCCTCGGGCCCTGGCGAGGTGATCACCGGCAGCGGCGGCGCCTTGGTGTCGAAGACGAAGTAGCAGGCGGTCGCCGCGCCGTTCGAACTCCACGGCCCCTTGCCCTTGCGGCTGTCCCAGGCCCTGACCTGCCAGTTGATGACGGTGTTCTCCGGCAGCAGCCCGCGCGGAACGTGTGCCATGAAGCTGTTGGCCACCTTGCCCGACCTGGCGCTCTTCGGGTCGGTGAAGTGCCGCCACGTCCGGGGTTGCCCGGCGGCGTTCTTCCAGGACACCAGGAACTCCGCCCGGACCTTGTCGGCGGTGCGGTGGTAGGTGTCGGGGTCGCGCAGGTTCTTGGCGATCAGCTTCGGCGTGGACCAGTTGAACACCGACGGGTTGCCCGGCCCCTTGCACGGGCCGCCCGGCTCCATCTCCAGCTGGCTCATTCTCGGCTGCAGCGGCGGCCGGTTGTAGTGCACGCGCAGATAGGCGCGCGACTCGAACCGCTTCCAGGCCAGCTGATCGCCCTCGTCGGCGGCACGCAGCCCGAACGTGGTGTCCCGCCAGCCCTTCTCCGCCGCTTCCCTGACGCCCGAGGTGACGTTGAACAGCACGTCACCGGCCGGGCAGGTACTGCCGGCGCACCCCGACCAGCCCTTGGCCACGTTGCGGCTGTCCAGCTTGCGCAGCCAGTTGTCGGAGGTCGAGTTCCAGGTGGAGTTCTTGCCGAACGCCTTGGCCAGGTGGATGTTCACCGGCCGTTTGCTGCCCGAGGCCGCCCACACCTCCCGCACGTGGAACTCGGCGGACAGGATCTGCTTGCCGGCCAGCCACCCGGTCGGGACGCGGTAGAACAGCCGCTTCTTGTGCGGGGAGCCGCAGCTGCGGCCGCTGGACGGCAGGCCGATCGGGCACCGGCCCATCCCCTGGTCCTTGGTGAAGTTGTAGATCTCGAACCCGCTGCTGGCCACCATGAGGTTGGCCGAACTCATCGGCGTGCGGTACATCGGGTCGATGTACACCGGGAACGTGGTGTCGGCCGCGTTCAGCATGGCCGCGTCCGGGACCAGCGTGAGCCGGCCGCCGGACAGCTCGGCGCCGATCGTGGCGATCTTCGAGGCGTCGCCCGGGGCCGCGTCCGTCGCATGGGTGGCCGGTGGATCCACCGGGCCGTCCTCACCGGCCGTCATCGCGCTCGCGCCTCCGGGAGCCGGCGCCGAGTCCCACATGATCGGCTTGGGCGCCTCGAAGATCACCGCGTCGTTGGCCGGATCGACCGCCTCCTGCGTGCCCTCCGCGTTCGTGCTCACCGTCAGCGTCGGCGCGGCCAGCGTCAGGGTCAGCGTGGCCAGCCTGGGGTCCTGCGCCGCGGCCGGGGTCTTGACCACCAGCGTGTGCGCGAAACCGTCCGGTGTCGCCTTCACCCGCAGGTCCACGTCCGGGCCCATCACGCCGCTGTACACGGCGGTGTCGTGGTCCAGGGTCGGCGCGGGCAGCGCGCTCGGCCAGGTCAGCGACATCGTGTGGCCGGAACGGGTGAGCGTCGCCATCGGTCCCGCCCCGCCGGCCGACAACCTCAGATCCACCAGCGAGGTGTACGGCCGGACCGCCCCGTCCTTGAACCGCAGGCCGTTGTACAAGGGAACCCACGTGTCGCCCTGTCTCATGCGGATCGGGGTGAGCCGGTCGTGGACGTACATGGTGCCCTCGGGGGTGGCGTACACCTCCCGCGCCTCACCCCGCTCGGCGAGCACCTCCACCAGCTGGCCCGAGGTCTCCGCGGCGGCCAGCGCCTCGGCCTCGGTCGGCCGCGGATCGGTGGAGACGGTCCACTTCCGCTCCGTCAGCGACACGTTGTCCAGGAAGGCCGTCAGCTCGCCCTTGCCGCCGAGCTGGAACGTGAGCGCGCCCTGGGCGGTGTCGGCGGTGGAGTCGAAGGTGTAGGTGAAGCGCTGCGGCTGGTCGGTCAGCTCCACGTCGGTGGCGAAGATCTCCGGGCAGGTCTCTGTCTCCTCGCAGACCACGGCCCTGATCGCCACCTCGGCCGTGGCGTGGGCGTCGAAGGACAGCGTGTAGGTCCGCTTGGCCTGCAACGTCCGGCCGCTCTGGCGTACGTGCGCCTGCGCGGGTTCGGTGGTGCCGCCGGCCACGGTGATCTTGGCGGCGCCGTTCTCGGCCGCCAGCGTGGCCGGGCCGGCCGCCTGCCAGGACGAGGTGTCGGTGGTGAAATCCCCGTTGACCAGCAGCTTCTTCGTGAACGAGCCCCGCCCGTAGAAGGCGACCTTCTGGTAGGTCCAGCCTTCGGCCAGCGCGCGGGCCTTCTCCGCCTCGCCCACGACGTACCGGTGGGACGGGCCCTTGATCAGCTGATGGACGGGGAGCAGTCCCTCCCCGTCCGCCGCCTGCGCGTGGAACCGGACGCCCTCGTCCACGTACCCCTGCGCCACGGCCTGATCGCGCTCGGCCGGGTCGAGGGTGAAGATGCGGTCGCCGCCGGACTTCCGCATGCCGCTCACCGGCGACAGGCCCGTCACCGCTTCACGCGCGACGTGCAGAACCTGGCCCTCGGGGGTGTAGCCCCATTTGGCCACCGCGCTGTCGTACTCCGTCTCCCAGGTGGTGAACAGCGTGTTGTCGGTCGTGGTGGTGCCGCGTAATCGGTACAGCGGTTTGACCATCCACGCGGTCGCGACGTCCACCGCCTCGGCGTCCGCCCTGGGCGGCGTCCACACCGTGATGACCAGGCCCGCCATGACCAGCGCCGCCGCGGTCAGGACGGCCGCCCACCTTCGTAGCCCCATGCGTACTCCCCTGGTACACGATTCCCCGTGGCATGTGATTCGCCTCAGCATCGATCGGGGCTCGCCGGGTGGGTAGAGCTGCGCCGCCGGTTGGGAAAACGTGGGAAAGGTGAACGACGCGGGAGCGGGCTCCCGCGTCGCCGCGCCGGTTCAGGACTCCCCGGACAGCCTCGCCGACCCCAGCGACGCGTTGCCGATGACCCGCGCCGCGGTCTGCGTGGACGAGCTGGAGGTCAGTTCGGACAAGGTCGCCCTGTTGAGCGCGTGAACCACGAACTCGTAGGTGTTCACCGTGCGCGGCGAGCAGGGGCCCTGGTAGCCGAAGAGGCTCGCGCTGCCGCGGTAGTAGACCTGCCTGGATCCCGAGGGGATCGAGGGCCGGTAGGCGTGATCGACATTCTGCGGGAGCGAGGTCACGCTCACCGCAATGTCATAGATCACCCAGTGAATGAGATTGTTGTTGTCGAGGTCGCGCATCACGATCGCGTAGCTTCTGGCGGCGGCCGGGGCGCCGGACCACGACAGCGGCGGGGACTCGTTCCTCTGGCGCGGGTCGCTGCCGCCGCTGGTGCATTCGTGAACCTTCGGGATCACGCCGCCGGGCGAGAAGGCGCTGCTGGTCAAGGCGAACGCCCGGGACGAGGCCGCGGCCGGCGGGGTGGCGCACATGACGACGAGGAGGGCGTACAACACGACTCGGACGACGGTCATGGAGGGCTCCTAAGGATGGTTCCGATCCATCCACACATATACGGAGATCGTCGCCACACTTTATGAATGACGCCTTTATCCCACCACCATTCATTTATGCATAACATCGCCTTTTGTAGGATTTATCGGGAGATATTGGCTGCGGCCGCCCGGGCCCCCCGGGGCGGGCGCCCGGGGGGGGGGACGCAAAAAAAAACCGGGCCGAACGGCGGGGCGGGGCCCAACCCCCCCGGCCCCAACCAG
>NZ_JBHYJD010000046.1:0-84560 GCF_042740555.1 Nonomuraea sp. NPDC059007
GTTGCTACGAAGGATCACGCGATGGCCGTTCTCATTTCACGACGCCACACCTGTTGACCAGGTCAAACTCGTACACCACTTCCGTGGACGCAACCTCCCGCGCCAACCGGAGGATCAGGGCGCGGGTCTCCTCAGAGATCGATGGCCGGCCGTTGCTTGGCGGGGAAGGTCCGCTTCTTCTTCACCACCTCCGATGCCAGGCCAGCAGCGTGCCAGGCGTCACGATGCGATGCAGCCGAAGGCGAGCGGGTAACAGCCTGGCCAACGCGGCCAGCAATGCCCGTTCGGCCCAGTCCGGCCTGGGCCGAACGACCTATCGGCGCAGCACCGCGACCTCATGCCCGCAACACCAAGATCTCCACCTCTTTGGCGGCGCTACCCCGAGCGAGCAGCACCAGCCAGCCGAACACCCGACCACCAGCAGATACAGAAGCCGAAACAACACAAGAGACGCGCCTAGAAGACCAGGTCAGACCCTCATTGCCAGTTTCTGGCACCGGACAGGCGCCGACGGTCGCCGGAGCCTGAAGGCCATGAAAACCGCCGCTGAACTCGCGACGACCGTCAGTACGGCCAGCCGTACGAGCCAGTCGATTTCCCCCATATCGCGATCGTAGCTCCGGAAACGGACGTCCCGGCGGGGTGCACGATGGTGACCGAGCACGCCGTTACACGCACGCTCGACACGAGCGCGCCGTTACGAGATGGAGCGGAGCCGGCCGTGGGACTGGCGCTGAAGCTGGTCGATAATCTCGGCCGTCTGGTCGTCGGACGGGAGGAAGATGACGAGCTGCTGGGCGTCCGTGGGGAGTTCGAGTGTCTCGCGCAGCAGGCGAAGCTGGTGACCGGCGGGGTGGTTGAGCCGGAGAACGCCGCGGCGTGGAACCACGTGGCGGTTCAGGCGCTCGGTGAAGTCGGGGCCGGCGACGGGGGTGAGCTCGGCCGTGAGCCACTCGAGATTTTCCAGGGACGGCGCCTGCCACAGGTCGAAGGCCTGCTCGTCCGCGACATCGTCCCAGTCGACGAAGAAGGTCCTGGCGCGGGGATCGGTGAACAGGTAGCGGTTGAGGTTGGGAGGCGCGGCGTCGAGCAGTCCGGTTCCGCTGGTGACCAGCTGGAAGCTGCTGGTGTGGGCGAGGATGTCGCCCAGCCGGTTCGTCACGATGGCGACGCCTGATTCGAGGAGGCGGAGAGACTGCAGGACGGATGCCCGTACGCTCAAGGTCGGTGGCACGGGCCGGATCTGGACGGAGCATTCGTCGCTGGTGATCTTCGCGAGGTAGCGCAGGTGGTTGCGTTCGGAGTTCTCGAGGCGGAGCGCGTCGGCGAGGGAGTTGACGACCGCCAGCGATGGGTTGCGGTCGCGGCCCTGCTCGATGCGGGTCAGGTATTCGACGCTGATGCCGGCGCACGTGGCGAGGTCCAGGCGGCGCAGACCAGGTGAGCGGCGGCGGCCGCGCTCCGGTAGGCCGAGGGATTCCGGCTGGATGCTGTCACGCTTGGCCCGGATGAAGTTCCCCAATGGCGTCCCCACTCCGACAGGGTACCCAGGCCGCTCATCGCGCAGCGTGGCCCTCTTGGGGCTAGCCTGAGCACGGTCTGGCTGCCGGTCGTGGTGTCGCTTGATCGTGGTGTTCATGGAAAATACGTCACCGCGGCGTTCCGGTCAGGCATTGCTGGTGTTCGGGATACTTGTGGTCGCCGCGAACCTGCGGGCTAGTTTGACCGGTGTCGGGCCGTTGCTGGATCGCGTACAGGCTGATCTGGGGTTGGCCCCGGCTGTGGCTGGGCTGCTGAACACGCTGCCGCTGCTGGCGTTCGTGGTGCTGTCCCCGATGGTGCCCCGGCTGGCCGCGCGGTGGGGAGCCGAGCAACTCCTTGGGTACGCGCTCGTGGTGCTGACGCTGGGAATCGCGCTGCGGTGGGTGCCGGCGACGGCCGGGCTGTTCACAGGAACCGTGCTGATCGGGGCGGGCATCGCGGTGGGCAACGTGCTGCTGCCGAGCCTCATCAAGCGTGACTTCCCCACCAAGATAGGACTCTTGACGAGCGCGTACGCCACTGTGATGGGCGGTGTGGCCGCGGTGGCGTCCGGGGTGGCGGTGCCGATCAGTGACATCGCCCCCGGCGGTTGGTACACCGCGCTGGGCTGCTGGGTCGTGTTCGCGCTTGTGGCGGTCTTGCTGTGGCTTCCCCAGATGCGGGCTCCGCGGCGGGCAGCGCAGGGGACTCGCGGTCAGCGGCTGCCGTGGGGTTCTGGGCTGGCGTGGGCGGTTACGGCGTTCATGGGGTTGCAGTCGCTGGGCTTCTACGTCGTCGTGACGTGGTTTCCCCAGGTCTTCCAGGACAGTGGCATGAGCGCGGCCGCGGCGGGCTGGCTGCTGTTCTTGTTCCAGGCGGTCGCGGTCGGAACCAGCCTGGCGGTGCCCGGCGCCCTGCGATGGGCACGTGACCAGCGCGCTCTGGCGACGATCTGCTCGGCCATCATGCTCGCCGGCTACCTGGGACTCGTGGTGATGCCAGGACTGGCACTGCTGTGGAGCATCGTCCTCGGACTGGGCGGCGGAGCCTGCCTGGTGCTCGCCCTGGCCTTCATGAGCATGCGCGCGCAGGACGCGACCGGCGCCGGCGCGCTGTCGGCGATGGCACAGTCGATCGGCTATCTACTGGCCGCCGTGGGTCCGGTGGTCTTCGGGCTGCTGCACACGATGAGCGCCGGCTGGCGGGTACCGCTCATGTTGATGTGCGTCGCCGCCGCCGGCCAGATGATCGTCGCCTTGGTGGCCGGCCGGGGCACGGTGCGCGCGGCCGATGACGGGGTACCGGATCCTGTCCCGTCGGCGGGACGCTGAATCTTTCCACGGTCATCCGCCGACTTGCCAAAAATCTACTTCGCCCCTTCGGGAGCGCTATTTCGCCCCTGAGGGGGACAGCCCATCGCTGGCCGGGGAATGCCAGCGTGGAAGAGAATACGCGTTGAACGGAGAATTAGCGTCGGGGGAACAATGTTACCGATAGCCATCGACCGGAAATCGCGGGTGCCCTTGACCGTGCAAATCCAGTCGGCCATCCGCGGACGGGTACAGGACGGCACCCTGCATCCAGGCGTACGGCTGCCGTCGAGCCGCGATCTCGCCGAAGACCTCGGGGTCTCCCGCAGCGTCGTGGTCCAGGCCTACGCGCAGTTGAGCGCCGAAGGCTATCTCCGCTCCATGCAGGGGTCGGGCACCAGGGTGGCGACACATCTGCCGCAACTCGGCCGCGTGGCCGCCGTGCCCGCCGGAGGCGCGGAAGCCCGCTTCGACCTGCGGGTCGACGCGACGAGCACGGTGCTCTTCCCCTCGCGTGAATGGCTGCAGGCCTACGAGCACGTGGGCCGCTCGATCGGTGAACCCGGCCCGCGCCGCCACCCCCTCGGCGTCCCAGAACTCCGCGCCGAGCTCGCGGCCTACCTCGGCCGTTCACGGGGCGTCCTGGCGGCTGCGGAGCAGGTCGCCCTCACCGTGGACTTCGACCACACCATCGGCGTGGTGTGCCACGTCGTGCGCGGGCTCGGGGGCGACCACATCGCCGTGGAGAACCCCGGCGCGCCCTGGCAGGCCAGGCTCGCCGAACATGCCGGTCTCACGGTGACCGGGGTGCCCGTGGACCACCAGGGCATCAGCGTCGACGCGCTCAGGCGGTCCGGCGCGCGAGCGGTGCTGGTCACACCGGTGTCGCAGGTGCCGACGGGCGTCACGCTGTCACCGGGCCGGCGGGAGGCGCTGCTGCGCTGGGCCGCCGACGTGAACGGCTGGGTGATCGAATACGACCGGGACGGCCACCTGTGGCTCGGCGCGGGCAGTGGTCCGCTGGCCCTGCAACGGCACCGTCCCGATCGGGTGATCTACGTGGGGGCGACCGGGGCCCTGCTCGGTTCGTGCATACGGCTCGGCTGGGCGGTGGCGCCGGACCTGGTGACGGAGCGGCTCGGCAGGATGCAACTGGGCGCCCCTGACCCGCTCACTCAGCTGACCTTCGCCCACTTCATCTCCTCGGGCGTGCTCGATCAGCACGTACGGCATGTCCGGAGCGTCTTCCGCGGACGGCGTTCGGCGCTACGGGACGCCGTCGCGCGATATCTGCCCGGGGCCAGAATGACCGGTGTTCCCGCAGGTACGCACGCGTACATCCACTGGTCAAGCGGGGTCGACGACGTACGACTGACCGCTGTCGCACGGGAGAGGTCGGTTCTCGTGCATGCTGGCAGGCACTTCCAGCTCGACCGCCGGCCGTTCGCGCCCGGGGTCGTGGTCGACTATGGCGCGGTGCGCAGCGGCCAGCTTCCAGAAGCCGTCGGCGTGCTCGCCGCCGCGATGCGTCAGGTCGCCAGGCTGCTCGCGTCTTGACACCGGAGAATCACCATCAGGGTGACGTTCGGTAATTCCATCATTCCGCGGAATGTATGCTCGCTATTTGTCAAGGACAAATAGCGAAAACCTGCTTGTCCGTTGTTATTCAGACCAGTCGTGGCCCGCCCAACCATACCAATTGGCTCATTTATTGCATGGCGGTGAGCGCTCGTGATGCCCTGCTGCTCGTGACGAATTCTCTCGAACGAGTGAAGACGGTCGGGGTCGTGGGGGCAGGCGTCATTGGAGCTTGCGTGGCCTTCTCCCTCGCGCAACGCGGGGTGCGGGTTCATTGCGTGGAGCGCGCGCAACCTGGAGGCCTGACGACGGATGTCAGCTTCGCTCGCTTGAGCGCCTACCAGCAACCGACCTACCCGCGGTTCGAACTGAGCCACACCGGGATGATCGAGCACATTCGCTTTGCGAACCAGTTCGCCTCCGCACCCTGGTGGCATCCGACCGGCAGTCTGGCCTGGAGCGATGCCGCCGGCACCGGCGGCGCCGGCACCAGCGAGTCGTTCAGCGAGGTCGTCGACCGGCTCAGCGCTTGGGGCTATCGGGCGATCTGGTACGACCCCGCCCAGGCGAACCGGGATTGGGAACCGGGCATCGCGTTCCCGCACGGACAGGCATCGATCGTGCGGTTCCCGGACGAAGGCTGGGTCGACGGGCCACGGCTGGTCTCCGCATTGATCGAGTCCGCGATGCGATCCGGCCACCTGAAGGTGTGGAAGGGCGCCGTCGAGGAGATTCGGGTCCGCGGCGGCCGCGTCGTGGCGCTCCGGCTGGACAACCAGGCCGTCATCGAGGTCGACGCGGTCGTCAATGCCGCGGGTCCTGAGGCCCTCACGGTCGCCGCGGCGCTCGGAGCCCCCATGTCAGGGGCGGTCGCGCGGCGCAGCAGCCTCGTGGTCGACCTCGCGGCGAACGGCGATCCGCTACGGCATGTCCTGCGCGGATCCGAGGCGCACCTCCGGTCCGCGGGACCAGGCCGCGTGCGGGTGCGATCCGATCAGGTCGACGTGGGCCTCCCGGCCGAGATCCGGTCCGATCCCGGCGACGAGATCGTCAAGGACCTGCTCGATCGGGTCTATCGGACGGTTCCCGCGCTGGCATCGTCGGCCGTCGAGCGTGTTCGCATCGGTGCGGCGGTATTCCCCTCGGACGGCTTTCCCAGCGTCGGCGCACTGTCTGGTATTTCGGGCTACTTCGAGGCATTCGCCAACAGCGGCATCACTCTTGCCCCGCTCATCGGACGAACCCTGGCAACGCAGATTGTCACGGGAGAGATCCATCCCCTTTGGGGGCGATGCTCTCCCGACCGTCTGCGGGTGGCGTCGTAAGGATTCTCGAAACCAAGTTGGAGGATACGTGTCCGCATATCCAGAGCTCCGGGACATGATCACGAAGTTCATTTCGGAGGAGCCATCCGAAATCAAGCAGATGCGAACGGGAACACTCCCTGACCTGCCCGGATCATATGATCAGTATTTCACCGCATGGGATTTCGCGAACAGCATCGTCCGCGACTACTCCATGAACCTCTACCAGCTCGTGAGAATGGCGACGGACGAGAGCCTGTCGGTCGACAACGTGCTGAGGGCCTTCCGTACTCTTGATCCCATTTACAGCACCTTCCTCGGCTACAACGGTTTCCCCACGCTGGCGGAGTACGCCACCAGGATCGGGGAACCCGCCGACGATCGCCGCGAGCTCCTGGACAGGCTCTCGACGTTCACCGAATACGTGAACCGGCTGACCGCCTGGTCGCACCACTACTTCCCGTGGCACATCGGCGAGCACTACCGGTACACCTACGGCTCTCCCCGGGTGACGGCCGAGTTGCGTGCGGCGGGAATCGTGGTCAACCACAAGCGGGTGATGCGCGAGCACGGCGTCGCCGGGCCGCGGCTGCGCAAGAAGGTCCGCACTACCGTCCTGGAGCCGGACGCGGCGCCGGTGCCGGACCTGATCCAGCGTGACTTCACCGCCGAGCAGCCGAACACCCGCTACGCGGCGACATCACTTACCTGCCCGTGGGCGGTGGCGCTCACCTCGTCGACGAACTGGGCGGATCTTTCCGGAGAGAACAGGCCATCTCATCCGCCGCGGGGATCTCATGCGAATAGCTCCCGACCGCCGGGCACAAGCTCGGCCGGATGAATGGAGCGCAGAGTGCACGGCAATCACGTAGGTTCGCGGCCCCGACGACGGTGGCTGATATCTCTGCTGGCCGTCGTAGCCGTGCTGGGCGGCGGAGCCGTACCCGCATCCGCCGACTCGACTGGAGCGGCATTGCGCGACTTCGACGCCGTCACCACCGTGAACGAACGCAATGTGTGGAAGCACATGGCGCTGATCGGCGACCAGTACGCGATCTACAACGACCTCAGGCTCATCGAGGGACCGGCCTCGATCAGGCAGAAGTGGCCGTTCCTGCCCGAGCAGTTCACCCACGACGTGGACTCGGCAGGGATCTCCTTCAGCGGTCCCGGTTTCCGCTGGCGCCACACCTGGACCAAGGGCAACCAAGCGATCGTCTTCGAGGACTCCGGCATCATCTCCGGGCCCTTCGCGATCCCCACCCCGTACGACGGCATCAGCGACCTCAACATCGGAAGCGGCCCGACCGCGCGGGTCCGGCACTTCGCGGTGCGAGGCGGCCTGTTCACCTTCTTCGACGGCCTCAACTTCACCATCCCCACCGCTCGCCTGGCCGATCAGGCGTTCCTGCCCGAACGGTTCAAAAGCGACCTCGATGACGTCTCGCTGGAGATCGAGAACAGCGAGCCCACCAAGTTCAGCTACTACAAGGACAACGAGCGCCTCATCTTCGGCTCCGGCGGCCGGATCATCGAGCTGGTGAATCTCGACGTCAAGTGGCCGTTCCTGAACAGCTGGCGGACCATCACCTGACCGGGCGGCGCTTCGCGTCGAAACCATGAAGTGGCCCGGGCCAGCCAGGCCCGGGCCACTTCAGCCGGGTTGAACCCTTGATCGTCCAAGACGCCCCGACATGGCCGGGTGGCGGGCCCTGGCACCTGGGGGCGGCGAAGCGCCCAGCGCGGCATCGCCGCCACCTTCCGGCAGGTCGGCGGCGCCGACAGTTCAGACTCATCCGTCCTCAGAGGCGTTTCATGGGTCCGTTTCAGCAGCTCAGCCGCGTGCACCGACAAATGAAACAACGAGCCCGCAGGTCAGGTACGGCGGACGTTTACCGGGCGACCACTCATGAAACACGGCGCCCAAGGCTTATGGCGGCGACGGGGTCCTGCTGTCCCGTCTCGCGCAACGTTGCCGCTGTCTCACATGATCTTGCTGGATTCGCCGCCGGGGAGAACGTCGCATGAGACAGGCAGGGATCATCCATGCTCGTCTGGGCCCCGACCTCGGTCAACGCTTGGATCGGGAAACGCTCCGGCCGACAACATGACGTGAGATGCCGTCAGGGATCCTTGTCTGGCCGACAGCGTTGAATGAGATTCGGCCGCTACCTCGTCTCCTCCGAGATTGCTTCTTACCTGGTCAGAGCCTCGTCGAGAGGCAAGGCCTACTGAGACGGGACACCTGCTGGCGCAAGAATCTTGTGACCCGAGACGCACGAGCGTCTGATCGAGTCGTTCGCCACCTAGCGATCCGTTCATGCAGTGTCGCTGACCGCCGCGACCCGCACGCCAGCAGCACCTGGCCCGCAGCCGTGGTCAGGTAACGCCTGCACGCCAAACGCACCGCACACGACGCTGCTGACCAGGCCGGCCCGGCTGGCCAGGCCGGCGTGCGGGCAGGGCCGCCTGATCCCCGCTGAACCGGGCGGACGAGTTCTCGACGCGCTGACCCGCGAACGGCCTCCCGGGCTTCCTCCAGGTCGGTGACGATGACCGGCCGGGCCGAGGTCTGGCCTCCACGGTGTGGCCGATCAGCAGCCAGCAGGGGTGGACATCGCGGTCACGGTCCACACGGCAGCGACGCGGCGCTCGGGCACTTCTTCCAGTCCTGCACCGGAGGAGGCCCGTGTCCCCTCTCGTCGCTTACCCTGAAGAAGGCATCCTTCCATCGGTTCACGTTCTGATCGCGGTTGTAGTTGCTGTCATAGAGATCGGGCAACTGCGAGCAGGAGAGCCACGCCCCGCGCAAAGTCGGTGTCGCTCATATTCGCGTGAGTGAGATCGAGCCCAGCGATCTGTGCCTGGCGAAGATCAGCATTGGCGGAATTGCCCCTGTGCACATCAGCCCCGCGGGTGCGCTCCAGCATCGCGCGCAGCGGCGCGGACTGGGCGAGCACGGCCATCGCCGCGGCGTAGGAGTCGCCGACCGTCTCCCGGCGCAGCTCGCCCCATTCCGGGGCGGCCACCAGGGCGGCGGCCACCTGGTGGTTGATCGCGCGGCCGGGCTCCATCTGGGCGCGCGGCCGCAGCTTCGCGTCGCTCTTGTAGGCGGCGCTCCACACGTCCTGCAGCAGGTCGGTGGCGTGGTCATGGCGCTCGGCCAGCTCGCGCAGCGCGGCCGGGTGGAAAGGCCCAGCCAGCGAGGGGTGAGGGTCCGCTCGCTTTCTCGTCAGTGTGTGCAATCGTACGCAGAACAATGCTGGTGACCGTCCTAGCGTGGGCGGGGATAGGTGGTTGCCCCACCGGCGGAGGACGGGCCGGGCAGCGCGTCCGACAAGAACAGGCCCGCCGCCTGATCATGATTGGTCTCACATTCATCTCCCGCACCCGGAACGACGCGAACCGAGCCTGCGGGGGACTCCGGCAGCGCTCCGGCTTGATGGCCGCGACCGCACTACTGATGGCGGCGTTGCTGAACCCGCCCGCGTCGGCTACAGCTCAGCCACTCGCATCCGGCTCCCTTCAGGGGAAGGCCTCCGCCGCACAGGCCGCGCCCTCCAGCGCGCACCGGGACGCCGGCAGGCGCGGGCAGAACGTCACCGCCGCGATGGCCACCAAGGGCGTGCGCAACCTCTACGGTGCCTTCCACCACAAAGGCGACTGGCTGCAGATGATCGATACCTGCCGCGACGGCAAGACCGGCACGCTGGAGGTCCGCTACCACAGCTCGAAACCGATCGCCTACTACGACCTGTGGAACTACCCGGGTCACTGCGGACAGCGGTGGATCAACACCAACTTCCAGGAGAAGGAGTACGTCGGCATCCGGCTGTGCCGCCCTTCCGGCGGCGCCCGCACGTGCACGCCCTGGCGCTGGGGCATCGCCTGAGCGCGCTGCCGTAGAGCAGCAGCGCTCCGCGCCGCCACCGTCCAGGCTGTGAAGGCCCTTCAGGAGAGCCACACCCTGCGACGAAGAGCATCGACATGCCTACCTCGGAGGTAGCAATGACCATGGCAAGAGCTGTCACCCCGACTCTCCTTCTGGCCCCGCTGCTCACCACCATCCCAGCAGGTGCCGCTCCGGCCATCGCCACTTCGGCGAGTACCACCCCGGCGGGCGCCGTCGCTGAGGCTGCGCCCCGCAGGGCTGACGGCAAGGGCCGTCCGGTCATCTTCGTGCACGGCTTCAACCGGAGCGCGGACACCGATTGCGCCGCCGCCTGGCACAACGCCCGGCTGGTGCTGAAGCAGCACGCCTGGCGAGCCAGGTCCTACACTTTCGGCTTCTACCGAGGCGACCGCAACTGTGACATGCACGCCAACGGCACCACCGACACCCGCATTCAGAACGTCGGCGCGGCCCTGGCCCGGCGCATCTACAAGCACTTCACCAGTAAGGGCATAGCTGTCGACATCGTGGCGCACTCCATGGGCGGCCTGGTCACCAAGGCCGCCATCCAGGGCACCAACTTGTACGGCAAGCAGAGCCGCAAGTGGCCGTCCCGCCTGTACGTCGAAGACGTCGTCACCCTCGGCACCCCGCACCGGGGCGCCAACTTCACCAACACCTGCACCTTCACCCACGAGCAATGCAGCGACATGCGGGTGGGTAACACCGGCTTCTTGAAGTGGGTCGGCCACCGCCCGCAGTCCCAGATGGGCACCGACTACACCTTCGTGACCTCGACCGGCGACAACACCGTGCCGGAGAGCTCCGCCACCGATGGCCACAGCGGCCCCCACTGGGTCAGGTACGAAGAGACCCGCGCCAAGGAGATCACTCACTCCGGACTGAGTCAGACCGGCCCGAAGCCGGTGCGAGCGTGGAATGCCACCTGGCGGAACCGGGACGGCAAGCAGCACTCGGGCAAGATCGAAAGCCCGCTGCTGCACGCGCTCGCGGCCCTCTACCGCCACAGCACCTTCTGACCACGCCTACGGAATTGAGGAGCGGACATGCATATCCGACACACCGTCGCCGTTCTCGCGTTGACGCTGACCGGCATCGCAGCCACGACCCCGGCGGCATCCGTCGGCCAGGCAACGATGATGGCGGACGGATGCAACCACTACACCTGTATCGAAGCGGGACCCAACAGCGCCAGGACCGGCATGGTCAAGGCCTCATGGCGCTGGAACCGCTGCTGGCCCAAGTCCCACTTCCACTTCTGGGGCCCCGGCTTCGACTTCAACACCCGCGAGCTCCGGAACTGCTCCGGCAGGCCACCCACGGAAACGCGCTGGTTCGGCCCCTTCAAGCGCGGCACGTACTGCGTTGAGGGATGGTTCAAAGACGGCTTCGGCGCCTGGCACTCCATCGGCCTGCCGTGCGTCACCATTTGAGATCGCGCCAAGCGTGGCGGGCGGCGCCAAGCTCCGCAGCACCACGACGTGGTTGCGGTGATGACCTCCTCGAGGCTCGCACAGAGCGGGATGAGCGGTGTCAGGTGCGTGAGGGTGAAGACGCCACGCCACCAGAGGCGGCGCGCACGCCGTGGTCAGAGTGCCGTTGTCCTTGGCCTGATGGATGAGCTCGTTGATCCCGAGTGAATCGATAAGGTCGGGCTCGATGCGTCAGACTGTCGCCGTGAGCTGTCCGGAGCGCGTCGCGCAGCATCTGACGGCGTCGTAGACCAGGGTGGGGGCAAGCTCGCGCAGGTGCTCCCAGACTGGCAACTGCCGCGCGGCGGCGATCTGCTCCTCCGGGGGAGCCGACAGCCCATCCTGAGCGGACTGCGGCGCTCCTGCCTCCGGCCTCCAGCAAGACGCGCGCGGGCCGTCTGCCGCCAATGCGACACGAGGACCGGGGCGGCGCTTTCCGAAAAACCGAGTGGCAGCTCGCTTGCCGCACAGGTAGCTTCCCGTCCGTGTTCGTCGACGAGCCGGCTAACGATCCGGCGCTGCTGAGGACGCTGGCGGCCGCTGGTCTGCCGGCAACCGGGCGCTTCCTTCCCAAGGCCGGCTGGGTCAGCCGCGTGTGGATCGGCGATGAACACGTCGTACGGCTGAGCAACGACGGACGGTTCCGCGACGCCTATCGCCACGAGGCCGCAGTTGTCAATCTGCTCGCCAGCAGCGAGGTCCCACACGCCCGGATTCTCGCCCACGGCGACGGCCCGGACGGGCCGTGGTGTGTCTCCGAACGCCTGCCCGGTCGAACCGTGCACGAGGTATGGCCGGCGGCGGACTCGCACACGCGCCAAGCAATAATCGAAAGCCTCGGCATTGCGTTGCGCGCACTTCACCGCGTTCCTGTCCCGGCCGACCTGCTGCCGCCCTGGCTGGCCGACGCACTCGCCGGCAAGCCGTGGCCTGCGTTCCACCCACCCGTAGTGAGTGCGGCGCTCCAGCAGGTCGAGGCCGCCCGGCGACTGCCCGGTCATGACTCGCGCCTGCTCGCGGACGTCGCCGACTGGATCCAGGAGCGGCTGGCGTTGTTTGCCGCCGACGAACCCGTCCTCGTCCATGGTGATCTCCACGGATCCAACATGATCGTCGACCAAGGGCGCGTCACCGGTCTTATCGACTTCGCGGAGGCGTTGGCTCAGCCGGCGGATGTCGAGCTCGATACCATCCTGCGCTGGTGCGCGAAGGCGCGGCAGTTCCCACCCACACCCGATGAACGAGGGCTCGACGAGACCACACTCACAAAGGTCCCCGGATGGCTGCACGGCGCGTATCCGGAGCTGTTCGAGCGTGAGCATCTGCGCGAGCGGTTGCAGTTCTATGACATGTACGGGGAGCTCGCGCTCTACGCACACCACCCCCAATCCGACATACGCGAAGCGGCGCAGGACCGCATCGCTCGCCTGCTTTCCGGCCATAGCCATCTAGATGGACTCACCTGGTAGGTCATCCTCTTCGCGCCAACACGGGACCTTCGCGCGACGTAAGCGCGACGTGGGCGTGGTGGTGGGCGTGTTCGAGCACGAGGCTGGTCTTGCCTACCCCACCGAGTCCGTGCACCGCGAGCACGCAGGGCCGCCGCTCGGAGGAGGTGAGCTGGTGGTGGATCTGCGTCAGGACCTCGTCCCGGCCGGCCAGCAGCGGCGGCCGCGGGGCCAAGCGGATCGGGCGCGCGTGTGGCCTCCCCGCTTGGGCAGGTGTACGGGACCTGTAGCGATCAGCCCGAGGTGGTCGCCGCCAACGGCAGCTGACTGCCACTCTGTCGCCTCCACCCGCCTACAGGCGGTGTCGTGGTTGAGGCCCTCGTGGTCGGAGCCGCCAACGCCGGTCACACGTCTACTGTGCGACCTGGTCAACGGTCGAACAATCGGAATGGCCGAACTGCCCGCGCCTCCTGCCTCGTCCGGGCGTTCGGGGATGAGTCAGGCGCCTTGCGACGCGATAACGCTGGATCGGACGTTTCCGCAGGTCGCGATGCTCGCTGAGTGCTTTTATGTCAAGCCGTCCCGGAGCTCCCGGATACGCACCGTCGCTTTGGGCCGTGTGGCGCGATTCTTACCGGCACCCCAGGAACGTGCTGCCCGCGCATGCTGGGGTTGTCCCAGCGGCTCCGCCTCCCGGCCCGCCGGAGGGTAGGGCAACCGAGTTGACTAACCGGTTGGTTATCTCTAGCTTCTTCAAGGCGAACCCAAATGGATAACCAGTTAGTTAGGACTGTGTGATGGCCAACCGTTTGTTCATCGACAACCAGTGGGTACCGGCCCAGGAGATGATGCCCGTCATCAACCCCGCCACCGGCCAGCCCTTCGCCACCGCCCCGTCAGCCTCACGAGACGACGCCGCACGAGCCGTGGCCGCCGCTCGCCAGGCCTTCGACCATGGCCCGTGGCCGCACACCGCTCCCCGCCACCGCGCTGATCTGCTTCGCCGTCTGGGCCAGGCCATGCACGAGCGCCGGGCGGAGTTCGTCGACCTGGTCGTGCGTGAGAGCGGCTTCCCCCGGCCGCTGGCCGAGGCCGTCCACGTGCGGAGCGCGATCGACTTCCTGTACGACGTGGCCGACCGGCTGTTGCCCTCGATGGCCTTCACCACGCCCCTCAACCCGCACGCGGCCCCGTCGATGACCGGGCGGCCGCAGACCACCCAGGGCGTGGTGGCCAGGGAAGCGGCCGGGGTGGCGGCGCTGCTCACGCCGTTCAACGCCGCGGTCCCGCTGACCGTGCACAAGCTCGCCTCGGCGCTGGCCGCTGGATGTACCACGGTGATCAAGCCGTCCCCGCACACGAGCCTGCAGGTCCTGCTGCTCGCCGAACTCGTCGAGGAGGCCGGATTCCCGCCCGGCGTGGTCAACATCATTTCCGGTGACGTGGCCGCGGGAGTGGAGCTGACCAGCAACCCCGGCGTCGACATCGTCAGCTTCACCGGCTCCGACACGGTCGGCCGTACCATCGCGGCGCAGGCCTCGGCCACCCTCAAGAAGGTCATCCTGGAACTCGGCGGCAAGTCCGCCAACATCGTTTTCGCCGACGCCGACCTGGACCGGGCGGCACTGGAGGTCGTGGGCAACACCGTCACCAACGCGGGACAGGGCTGCCTGCTGCTGACGCGGACCCTGGTGGACGCACGCGTACACGACGAACTGATCGCCAAGGTGATCCCGATGCTGGCCGCCGTCACCATCGGCGACCCGGCCGACCCGGCGACGGCCATGGGCCCGCTCATCAGCGCCGCCGAGCGCGACCGCGTCGAGGCGATGATCCGCCAAGGCCAGGCCGAAGGAGCCGTCCTCGCGTACGGCGGCGGCCGCCCGCCCGGCCTTGACCGGGGCTTCTACCTGGAGCCGACCCTGTTCACCGGGGTCAAGAACTCCATGACCATCGCCCAGCGGGAGTTCTTCGGCCCCGTCAACGTGGTCATCCCCTTCTCCGGCGACGACGAGGCCGTACAGATCGCCAACGACAGCGACTACGGCCTCAACGCCGGCATCTTCACCAGCGACTTCGCCCGCGCCCACGCCGTCGCCCGCCGGATCCGCAGCGGCACCGTCAACATCAACGCCTCCTGGGGGATCAACCCCGACGCGCCCTTCGGCGGGGTCAAGCACAGCGGCCTCGGCCGCGAAGGCGGCGCCTACGGCATCGCCGAGTTCCTGGAGCACAAATACATCTCCTGGCCGGTCGGCGCCATCTAACCGGTTAGTCAATCTGTCACACTGGAGACCATGTCCCGCGCCGAAGCCACCAAGAGCCGCATCCTCCAGGCCGCCGCGGCGGAGTTCGCCGCCTACGGATTCGCCGGCGCCCGGGTGGACCGCATCGCCAAGGCGGCTTCGGTGAACAAAAACCTCATCTACATCTACTTCACGAACAAGGACACCCTGTTCGAGACGGTCTTCGACGCCGAGGTCGCCAAAGGCCTGGACGCGGTTCCGTTCACGGTCGACGACCTGCCCGGCTACGCCAGGCGTGTCCACGACCACTGCCGTCGACACCCCTCGGTCATCCGGCTGGTCGCCTGGCACCGGCTGGAACGCGCAGGCAGACCCGATCCCACCGCGGCCTCGCCCGCCCACGCCGCCAAGCTGGCCGCGATCGAAACCGCCCAGCGCGAAGGGCGCCTCAGCGACACCTTCAGCCCAGACATCCTCCTGGCCCTCATCATCGCCCTGGCCACCTCCGACGGCCCCGTCGGCGCCGCCGCCCTTCCCCATCGGCCCGGCCACCCCGACGAGATCAGCGGGGCGATCGCCGAAGCAGTGCACAAACTTACCGCCAGCCAACCATGACGATAGAACGCCGTCCGATCATGGCAGGGCGATGTACCGATGCGGGGGTCCCCGCCCCCGTCGACCCCCGACCGTGCACCTGCCGATAATTCCATCCGTACAGGTCAAAGAGTCGGTCGTGTCGGCGGATGTTCAGGGCTGCGATGCGCGTCGGGTCGGGTGCGGCGCGGAGTGGGGCGGCTTGGTCAAGGGCTTGATGAGCGCGATGCTCGTTGTAGAAGCGTTCATTCCAGAGCAGGCAGCGGTCCAGGAGTTCGCGGCGGCAGGTCAGCACCCACCGCTACGTGAATGGAGTTCATCCGCGGCATCCGGGTGCCGGTGAGCACGGTGCGAGTCTGGGTTACCCAGGCCGTGGTCGGGTGGGCGGTGGTGCCGAGCACGCGAACGCGCCTGGTGGCGTGCTCGATGACGGCCAGGACGTGCCGGCGCTGCCCGCTAGGAGCGACGGTTTCCATGAAGTCGCAAACCAGGAGCGCGTCGGCTTGTGATCGCAGGAAGCCGGCCCGGGTGGTGGAAGCTCGCTCGGGTGCTGGGTCGATACCTTCTTGCTTGAGGATCTCCCAGACCGTGGACGGCGCGGATGGAGGCCACCGTGGGCGGGTGCCCACGCCTCTTCGGCCGGCAAAGTCCGGGCGTGCCGCTGCCTCACCATCTTGCGGTGCCAGCGCAGGATGGTGTCCGGGCGGACGACAAGCCGGAGCCGACACAGGACCGCTCGGGGCAGGGAGGTCAAGAGCGCCGCCAGGAGGAAGCGGTCTTCAGGAGTGAATCTCACCCGCACATCGGCGCCGAACCGCCGTTGCAGGTGGTTGCCTCGTCCAGGTCGGGCAGCGTCAGGAGCTCTCATAGCCGCCTCGGTGTCGATCAACGGCCTGTCGTGGATCGACTTTTCTAGACGAGATTCGCCTCGTAGGCGGCGATGACCAGATGGACCCTGGTGCGGGCGTCGAGCTTCAGCAGCAGGCTGCTGACGTGTGTCTTGACCGTGCTCAGCGTGACGTACAGGGTCTGCGCGATCTCCGCGTTGGACAGGCCGCGGGCCACCAGCACCAGCACTTCCCGCTCGCGTCCGGTGATGTCCAGGCGACGGGCCGGTCGGCTCACGTAACGCTCGATCAGCCGCCGCGTGGCGCCGGGTCCGAGGAGGGAGTCGCCGGACGCGATGGCCTGCACGCTCCTGATCAGCTCGGTTGGCGGGGTGTCCTTGAGCAGGAAGCCCGTGGCGCCGGCCTGGAGCGCTCCGTAGACGTACTCGTCCAGGTCGAAGGTGGTCACGATGAGGACGCGGGCCTGCGGATTCGCGGCGCAGATGCGGCGGGTGGCCTCGATGCCATCCATCTCGGGCATCCGTACGTCCATCAGCACCAGGTCGGGCGGTTCGCTCGTGGCGACGGCCACCGCCTCGGTGCCCGTCGCGGCCTCGCCGTACACCTGAAATCCCGGCACGCTGTCGATCAGCCGGCGGAAGCTCGCCCTGATGAGTGGCTGGTCGTCGGCCACCAGCACCTTGATCACAGCGGCAGCCTCGCCATCACCCGGAAACCACGCACCGGGCGGACGCCCGCCTCGAACTCGCCGCCGAAGATGCGCACGCGCTCGCGCAGCCCCTTCAGCCCGTGGCCGTAGGGCCGCTCCCGCGCGTTTCTCCCGTCGTCGGTGATCTCCACGACCAGCCCCTCTTCCTGCCGTTCGATCAGCACCGTAGCCCGCTGGGCTGCGGCGTGCTTGAGCACGTTGGTCAGCGCTTCCTGCACGATCCGGTAGACCGTGAGCTCCATCTCCCCCCGAACCTCGCCGTCCAGCCGCAACTCCACCTCCAGGCCCGCGGCCCTGATCCTGTCCAGGAGGTCGTCGAGGTCGCCGAGGCCGGGGGCGGGGGCCAGGTCCGCGGGACTGTCCTCGCGCAGCACGCCGAGCAGGCGCCTGGTCTCGCGCAGCGCCGACCTGCTGGTCTCTTCGATCGAGCCCAGCGCGCGGCTCATCTCCTCGGCGCCGCCGACGTGCCGTTCGATGCCGGCTTGCACGGCGATCGTGCTGAGGCTGTGGCCGATGACGTCATGCAGCTCGCGGGCAATGCGCAGGCGTTCTTTCGCCGCTTCGGCGCGGGCCCGCTCTTCGGCCTTGGCGGCCAGTTGCTCGGTGTAGAGCCTGCGCTGCCGTACGGCGGTGCCGGCGGTCCAGGCCGCCACCACGATCGCCAGCACCAGCCCGAGCTGGTCGACGATGTGGCCCCGCAACGGGAGCTCCACGACCCCCTGCACCGTGACCGTCACCGCCGCGAGCAACGCGGGCACCGCCCTGGTCCGGGTGGCCAGCGTGTAGAGCGCGAACGGCACGCCGAACGGGTCGGCCTGCGGGATGAGGAACTCCCGCATCCCCAGCCCGCCAATCAGCACGACGACGAACACCGCCCGCGGCCACAGGCGCCTGACCGCGAGGGGCAGGCTGGTGGCCAGGGCCGCGGCGAAGTCGAGCACGTCGGGCGGCGTGGGATTGCGCGTAGCGGCGAGCCCGAGAAAGCCGGCCGCCAGCAGCAGCGCACCCATGGTGTCGAGCGACACCCAGGCCCACGTTGGTATCCGGCTCAGCAGGGGAAGCCGGGGCTGGTCACGCACATTCCCGACCCTAGCCACCGGGCTCGGCGGCGCGTATCGGTCTCAGGACCGATGCGCGGTCCCGCCAACGACGCGGATCGTGATGGACATGATCGAAGTCATCGGACTGACCAGACGCTTCGGGCGGAGCACCGCTGTCGACGACCTGTCCTTCACCGTCACGCCCGGAAAGATCACCGGATTCCTCGGGCCGAACGGCGCGGGCAAGACCACGACCTTGCGCATCATCCTCGGACTCGACCGGCCCACCTCCGGACGGGCCGTCGTGAACGGCGTGCCGTACAGGACACTGGACCGGCCCTTCACCCACGTCGGCGCGTTGCTCGACGCGAGCGCCGTGCAGGGCGGACGGCGGGCCGAGCAGCACCTGCATTGGCTGGCAAGAGCCAACGGGATCTCCCGCACACGCATCGGCGGGCTGCTGGAACTCGTCGGGCTCGGCGAGGCGGGGCGCACGCGGGTGGGCGGCTTCTCGCTCGGCATGAAGCAGCGGCTGGGGCTGGCCGCCGCCCTGCTCGGCGATCCCGAGGTGCTGCTGCTCGACGAGCCGCTCAACGGGCTCGACCCCGAGGGCATCCGGTGGATGCGCGGGCTGCTGAAGTCGCTGGCGGCCGAGGGGCGGACTGTCCTGGTCTCCAGTCATCTCATGCACGAGATGGCGGTCACCGCCGATCACCTGATCGTCATCGGACGGGGCCGGCTGCTGGCCGACACGGAGATCACGCGGTTCGTGCGGCCCGGGATGTCGCTGGAGGACACGTTCATGAACGTCATCGAAGGGAGCGCGTCGTGAATGCCGTCGCCGCCGAGTGGATCAAGTTGCGCACATTGCGCTCGACCTGGTGGTCCCTGGGCGTGGGAGTGCTGACGGCGCTCGTGCTCACCGCACTCGGCGCATCCACCGTGATCTCACGCTGGGACCCCGGGCAGACGGGCGAGCAGGCCGCGATGGGAATCGTCGCGGCCGTCTATGTCGGAGTCGTGCTGGCTCAGTTGCCGCTCGGCATGCTCGGCACCATGTCGATCAGCGGTGAGTACACCTCCGGCATGATCCACACGACCTTCGTCGCCACGCCGTCGCGCTCACGGGTGCTGCTCGCCAAGGCGTCCGTGCTGGGTGGCATCGCCATCGCCGCCTCACTGCTCATCGCGATCCCCGGATACCTGTACGGGCACACGGTGGCCGCAGAGTTCGACCCCACACTGCCACCTGCTGGAGCATGGGCGGTGATCGGCGGCGGCACGCTCATGATCGTGACGACCACGATGCTCGGGCTGGCACTCGGCGCGATCTTCCGCAACGGCGTCGTGGCCATCTCCGTGCTCGTGGTGCTCATGGTGCTGGTTCCCTTCGCCGGGCGGATGTTGCCGGGGGGTGAGGTGGTCAACCGGATCCTGCCGGGCTATCCGGGGCTCCAGCTCATCGAGCAGTTGCCGGACATCATGCCGAACGCGACCGCCTTCGCCGTCCTGGGCGCCTGGGTTGTTGTACCGCTGCTGATCGCGGTCCTCGCCAACAGGCGGGTCTCCTTCATGTGAGCGATGGCTGCTAACCCAACCTTTGAGCGGGATGTCCAACCCATCACTCAGCGCCCGCTGTCACCGCGCGCGAGCAAACTGGTGAGCTCGGCGTCCCTGGGAGAAACCCGCCCAGCCCGGCCGACTCACCCCCGGCCGCGTTCGCCGAGGGTTCCGGAACCTCCGTGCGAAGACCCCCCCCGCCAGCCCGTGCACCCAAACCCTCCAAGCCCGGCAGCGGACGACCCCAAGGCTCCTGGAACAAGCACCCAGCGTCCCGCCTATCACAAGACGGGCACCAAACCCCGCCGCCGTGCTTGAGAAAGCACACTCCGGAACCGTCCGAAATGAGGGGCCCCCACCCCATACGCGAAGATCAGGAGTTGAACGACAAGCTGAGGGACGGCCACGAAGAATCCCTTCGGGTGTCGTGTCATCGGCGACGCGGTGGTGCGGCGTATGACACGACATGATGGCCGGTGGCGCGGTCACGGGATGCGAAGATCGTGCATCGGGGTGCGGGCCCGCCTCCAGGAGCCCGTAGCCGCTCGCGGGGCAGCGACCTGTCGATCTACAGCGCCGAAGACCTCGCCTTCGTCGCTGCGGAACGCAACAACCGCCCGCGTAAAGCGCCCGCCGAGCTGTTCGCTAAGATCGTCGCAACAGTCGAATGACCGCGTGTTGCGATGATCATGCGAATCCGCCGTCCGTAGATGGGGCCAACTCACTCGCTGGAAACCAACCATCTGCCGGCGAAACTCCGGCGGATAGTTGTTCGGCACAGTGAACTCCTTCTTCCGGGAACCAGGGTTCCTCAGAGATCAGGTGTCCACCAAACCAGGGCAAGACCAGGCGCGAATTAGCGCATGAAGTGAAGCATCATCCCAAACCGTCATAACCCATAGCCGCGCCGAGAAAGCACTGGCATGATCCATCACATGGATCATGCCCCTGAACTCGTCAACATGGACACGTGGCCGCGGCAGCAGCACTTCCAGCACTTCCGGCGCGTTCCCTGCACATACTCAATGACCTTCGAAATCGACGTCACCGCGTTCGTCGCCGCGCTACGGCAATCACCGCGCAAGTCGTACATCGCGCAGGTCTGGGCGCTCGCCACGATCGTCAACCGGCACGATGAGTTCAAGATGTGCCTCACCGAGGAGGGCGCCCCGGCAGTATGGCCCGTCGTGCACCCGGCCTTCACGGTCTTCAACCCCGAACTCGAGACTTTCGCGGGTGTGTTCGCTGAATACGACCCCGATTTCGGCGCGTTCCACGATGTCGCCGCCCCGCTGCTCGCCAAGCACAGTCAGGCCACCGAATTCGTTCCGCAAGGGTTCCGGCCCGCCAACGCCTTCGACATCTCCAGTGTCCCGTGGGCCTCCTTCACCGCATTCAACCTCAACATCGACAATGACTGGGACCACCTGTCGCCGATCTTCACGCTCGGTCGTTACATCGAGCGAGAGGGCCGTGTGCGACTTCCCGTCGCGGCGCAGGTACATCACGCCGTGGCAGACGGATTCCACGTGGCGCGCCTCATCAACGAGCTGGAGACCCTGGTTCAGGACACCAGCTGGCTCTGAGCTTGTCGTTTAAGTTCTGGTCTTCGTGTTCGCGGTGTTCGTGACTGTGTTGCCCGGTTATGTGGTGTGGCGGGGTTGGTGCCTTTGCGGTGGCGAGCTGGGCGTTTGTAGGTCTCGCCGGTGAACGGCTGGAGAAGTCGTCGAGCGCGCAGCGCCCTGGGCAGTTCGTCGGGGCAGTGGCGGCCACCTCGGCGGCCTGGCCGGCCTGGTCGTGCTCGCGCAGCGTCCGTAGCACTGTGGAGGCGGTAGGTGGGCCAAGACCAGGTCCAGGATCAGGGAGCGCCCGGTGTGCCCGCCCATGGTGATGCCCTCCGCAGCACCTTGACCGCTACGCCACCCGGGTTGCCGTAAGGAATCAGCGTTCTGTGTGGTCTGCGATCGAGGTGTTTCGCCTGGACGTCTGCCTGATCCGGGATTCGGCGGAATGGGTTGCCCGGGGGTGGTGGGCTTGGTCATCGTGGCGGTTGTGAGTGTCCACGATGATGCCGCTTCTCCCGGTGAGCCGGTGGGTGTGCGGGTGGGGGCGAGCGGGCCGCGCTCGGCCGCGGTGCGGGACAACGCGGGCACCATCGTCACCGGTGACCTGCATGCGGCGCGGCGGGCGCCCCTGCCTGGGCCGGCTCAGATCGAGGCGCCCGCTGGGTTGCTGGGATTGCCGCGCCGTCCCGCACCGTGGTTCGTCGGCTGCGATGAGGCTCTGGCCATGCTGGCGGCCACGCTTGAGGCCGGGACCGGCGCGGGGGTGATCAGTCAGGCGGTGGTCGGGCTCGGCGGGATCGGCAAGAGCGAGCTGGCGTTGCAGTACGCCTTCGCCCACCGTCTGGACTACGCGCTGGTGTGGTGGATCGACGCCGACAGCCCCGCCCAGCTCCAGGTCGGCCCGGCCGGGCTGGCGCGGGCGCTGGTGGCGGGTAGCGATTCGGTGGCGGCCGGGCAGGCCTCGGGTAGGCGGAGGTTGAGGGTGCCGCAGCATGCGAAGGCCGCCGTCCGACATGGGTTTGTAGTGGTGGACGAAGCCGACGCGGGAGTAGAGCTGGGGGTAGCGGGCGAGGCGTTTTCGATGGAGGCGGGCAGCGCGAGCTTCCGGCCCGGGGAACGGCGCCCGGTCATGCGCCGGGTGGTCGTGACAGGGCTGTCACTCAGCGGGTACGTGATCTCCTTCATCATGATCGGTCGTGCTGTTTCGCGTGGTCTGCCTCACCCTTACACTCGCTTTCACCCCGTTGCGGTTGCTGATCCGACGGCCCGCTCGGGCGTTCCCTACCTCGGTGTTCCGGCAGGTGCAATCCCTGCCTCGGGTAGCTGTTCCTTGCGGGCGCGCCGCCTTTGTATAGCTCTATTTAGCATGTGACGCGAATCACACTACTCTCTCAGGGAGCCTCTCGCTACGACGGTAAATCGTTGATTGACCAGCGATCATGAGAATTGTCATCTCCTGACATTTGACGCTGTGTAGGGGGAAAGCCGCGTTCTCGGTCGTTGACGGGTTCGGGATTTTCGCGGACATTCCGATTGATCGTTCTTATGTCAGCTTTATGACGCGCGGCCCGTATTGGTGCGGGGGCTTGCGTCAGCGTGCCTTGGCGGAGGTTCGGATGCGGGTTCGGCATGCCCAGATGTGGCTCGCGCTGCTGATCGTCGGTCTGGTCGGGATGCTCGTGGTCTCCGGGATCGGTGTGCCCGACGTGCTGGTTCAGCGGGCTGCCGCGGCGGGGTTGGATCCGGAGAAGTCGGTGGCTGCGCGGGCGGTGCCGGTGAAGCAGGCGGTCAAGGGGGCTGAGGGTTCGGCGCGGTGGGTGAAGCCAGCGCGGACCTGACCCGCGCGGACCTGAGGCTCGCGGACCTGACCCGCGCGACTCTGATCGACGCGGACCTGACCGGCGTGGACCTGCGGCTCGCGGACCTGTTCGGCGCGACCCTGGCCGGCGCGGACCTGCGGCTCGCGTACCTGTCCAGCCCGAACCTGTCCGGCGCGAACCTGACCCGCGCGATCCTGGCCCCTGCGACCCCTGACCGATGCGAACCTGTCCGGCGCGACCCTGAGGCTCGCGGACCTGTCCGGCGCGAACCTGACCCGCGCGACCCTGAGGCTCGCGGACCTGTCCGGGGCGGACCTGACCGGGGCGGACCTCACCGCCGCGAACTTGTCCGGCGCGAACCTGACGGGGACGGTGTGGGATGCGGGCACCGTCTGGCCCGACGCCGAGTGGGCGGAGCGCCTGCGGCGGGCGTCGGAGCGGCTGACGGACGGCCGGTGGCGGGTGCGCGCGGAGGGTGTCTCGGAGAGCGCTCCGGTGCGGGTCTGAGCCGGATTTCCGGGCTTGCGGATTGCTTGCGGGAATCAGGAAAGTTCCGAAGCCCTCTGCGATCAGCTACAAAACGCCTGGTCGCTCGTGAACACGACTTCGGGAATCGACACGGAGCCGCCCTGGTGATCTTGTCGAGAAACGTTCAATTCTTCGACAAGATCACCGTCTACCGGGCCGATGCGGTTTGTGTTGGTTGTCTGTTCGGATCCGGTCGGCTGGTTCACGATGCTGTTGTGGCGACTCGAAGTGTGACGTGGGTATTGATGGGCGCTGGAGGCTTAGCTAGGGCGTTGGGGGTTCTATTCCTGTTGGTCGGCCTGGACAAAGCTGATCAGCTGGCCAGCGTAACCGGTGTGTTCATCGGGCTGGTCGCGTTTGGGTGTCAGCCGCTGGGGTGGTGCGGGCCCGGCACGGCGGCCGCACCGGATCTGAACGGTTGTCGACACCCTCCACGCAGATGAGCGGGTCGGTCGATGCCCGCGGGACGCGGGCGGTCGCGACGGACGAGAACTCGCGAGTGATTCAGTCCGGCGACGATTCCGCTGCCCAACGATGATCCACGGTCGTACGCCCGAGCAGCCGGTTGCGGCGTGTGGGGAACGTTCGGTGGCGATGAGCACCAACCAAGGCATCGTGCAGACCGGCGATGGCGCGGCTGTGGTGTTTCATGCGCCGCGACAACCACTGCCCGAGATCGGGCAGGTTGTGGTGCCTGCGGGACTGACCGGCCTGCCCAGGCGCCCGGTGGCGCACTTCGTCGGCCGGGCGGCTGCCCTGGAGACTCTGCGCTGTCGGCTGGCGGCTGGGTCACCGGCCGGGGTGACCAGTCAGGCGTTGGTCGGGCTGGGTGGCTTGGGCAAGAGTGAGCTGGCGCTGCAGTATGCCTCCCGGCATCGGGACGACTATCGGCTGGTGTGGTGGATCGAAGCCGCCTCCGCCGAGCGCGTCCAGGCCGGACTGGCAGGGCTGGCCCGCGCGCTCGCCGCTGGGGTGGGTGCCACGGCAGCGGCGCAGGCGGACGCCGAGGAAGCCGCAGAGTGGGCTATGGCCTGGCTGAGTACCTACGAGGATTGGCTGCTAGTGCTCGACAATGTGGAAGAACCTGTGGACGTGCAGTCGTTGCTGGGACGGTTGAGGCATGGCCACGTATTGATCACGACCAGGCGCGATGTCGGCTGGGATCGCTTCGGCATCGCCCCACTCAAGCTTGGTGCATTGTCCCGGCCGGCCTCTGTTGACCTGTTGACGGCGCTGATCCACGACGGCGCCGGCCAATCAGGCGAAACGCTGGATGCGGTGGCGGAAGAATTGGGCGACCTACCGTTAGCACTCCAACAGGCAGGGGCCTACATCGCTTGCACGCCACGGATGACTGTGACTCGGTACCTCGGCCTGCTCCGCGCGCACCCTGCTCGAATGCACACTGTGCCACCGGTCGGTGGTGAAACTGGACGAGTCGTGGCTCAGGCATGGACGATCAGCACCGCTCGTATCAGCGAGATCAATCCACTGGCAATGGACCTGCTGAATCTGCTCGCATTCTTCGCTCCCGATAATCTGCCATGCACTGTTCTGGCTGGATTAGCCGCTCCGCATGGTTCCGACACCACAACTGTCGTTGATGAGGCGCAGGTGGATGAGGCCTTAGGCTTACTTGCCTCTTACAGCATGATCACGATAAGTGGCGCCTCGGGGGAATCCGGAGTTGATTTAGTGAGCGTGCACCGTCTATTGCAGGCGGTCACCTTCCACCAGCTATCTGCCGAGCAACGTCGTCGAACACGTCGGCAGGCCGCCATCCTGTTGGAGGCCGCACTGCCACAGGCCGCTACCAGCATGGAGCACTGGGGGACGTACTGGCGCCTGGTGCCGCATGCTCTCACTGTGCTATCCGCAGAGTCACCCGGCCTCTACCGGGTAATGGAGTATCTGGGCGCTAGCGGCAATTACCCAGCCGCCCTGGCGGTGGCTCGGCGACTTTATGTTAATGTTCGGAATTCCTTGGGTGTTGAGCATCCTAGTAGCTTGGATTTACTGCACGAGGTCGCGTACTGGCAGGAGCGGTCAGGTGATGTGATTGCAGCCCGCAACCAATATGCCTTGCTGGTGCCCGTCAAGACACGCGTGTTGGGCGCGGATCACCCCGATACCTTGAGTGCTAGGCATAATTATGCGAGGTGCGTCGGCGAGGCCGGAGACGCTGCTACTGCGTGCGAGCAATACCGCGCATTACTGCCCATCGAAGAGAGCATACTGGGTGCTGAACACCCACTCGTTCTGCTCTCTCGACACAACCTTGCCGATTTCACAGGATTGGCAGGGGATGCCGTGGCCGCGCGTGATCAGTTCGCCGCGTTGCTCCCGCTTCGCGTGCGAGTTTCGGGTTTAGCACATCACCACACTCTCGCCGTTCGGCATGGCCTTGCCCATTGGACCGGTATGGCAGGGGATGCTGCAGGGGCACGTGATCAGTTCGCCGTTCTACTCCCCCTCCGCGAGCAGGTGTCGGGATGCGAACATCCCCGCACTCTCACTTCTCGATCCGGGCTTGCACACTGGACCGGAGAGGCGGGAAATGCTGCGGCTGCTCGTGATCAATGTGCTGAACTGCTCTATGTTCGCGAGCGGGTCTCAGGCACTGATCACCCTGCAACCTTGCTGGCGCGACATGATCTCGCCCACTGGACGGGAGTTGCGGGGGACGCAACCCAGGCGCGCGATCAGCTTGCGGCTCTGCTCCCTGTCGAAGCAAGGGTCTCAGGTGCCCGACATCCAGATACATTGCTCATCCGACACAGCTTGGCACGTTGGACAGGCGCGGCAGGTGATATGGCGACAGCTCGCGATCAATTCGCTGCGCTGCTTCCCGTAGAAGAGGAGGTGCTGGGGGTCGCGCACTATCAGACCGTACGTACCAGAAACGCGCTGAGCAGATGGGGCGAGAAATCTCGCGATCATCGGCCCCAGCATAAGCGCAACAGTCAACTCTGAGGATTTCACGCCTTCTACAGTTCGAAGTCACACGCCGACCTGCGGCGGAGATCTTCAAAAGAAACTCGCTTCAATAAATCTCGTGTCTTCAACAATCTCCGAGGCCGTTTGTTAAGAGAATTTGAGGGTGACGAGCACTCCCCTGGACCTGTCCGACGACCTCCTGGCCGCCTTCCCCGTGCAACGGTCCGAGATCCGCATCGGCTACGCCGCGTCTCCACCCGCGGCCAAAGCCTCGACCACCAACTCGACGCCCTACACGCGGCCGGCTGCCGCAAAGTGTTCGCCGACAAGAAATCCGGCAAGAACGCCGAGCGACCCGAGTTGCGGCCCTGCCACGCCTTCCTTTCGGCGGGTGACACCATGGTCGTGCCCGAATTGGCCCGCTACGGCCGTAGCCTGCGCGACCTCATCACCACAGCGAGGTGAAGCCAATCTCGCGGCGGCGGAGGTCGCCGACCACGCGAGAACCTCGACACCACCACCGCAGGCGGAAGGCTCGTCTTCCACGTCTTCGCCGCCCTAGCCGAGTTCATCCGCGAGCTCATCATCGCCGGTACGCACGAGGGCCTGGCCGCCGCACGGGCGCGGGGCCGCGTCGGCGGCCGGCCTACCGTCGTCGACGCCGAACTGCTCAAAGCCGCCCGCGAGCTGCTGCCCGACCCCGGCCGCTCCGTCACCTCGATCGCCAAACTGCTCGGCGTCAGCGTGGGCACCCTGTACAACCACATCCCCGACCTCCAAGAACTCCGCACAGCCCGGCGGCCTTCAATCACCTGACACCTCCGGGCAGCCCCCCGCTCACTCATCACGCAGACGGTGATCATTGGCCAGGTTCGCCAGGGGCGATACCCCGGTTGTAGTCATCACCGAACGCCTCGAAGATGGCGGCAGCCTGCTCATGCGCGGCGATCGCCTCCTCAAAGCGCCGCACCTGCCGCAGCGCGAGGCCGAGATTGTTCCACGCGCTACCTTCGCCGCGCCGGTCACCGACCTCCCGCATGCAGGCAAGGGCGACGGAGTAGACAGTCAGCCGATCCTCCAGATGCCTCCGCCAGGCCAGGTACTCGCCGAGGTAGGCGGCCAGGTCAGCGGCCAGCCAGTGGCGGCCGGTCTGCAGGCCGGTGCTGACCGCGGCCACAAGACTGAGCCGCTCGGCGTCGAACCAGACCAACGCCGCGGCCCGGTCGGCGAAGCCTTTCCCCGCGACCTGCCCTGCCAAGGCGTTCAGCGCGGCGTCGGCGACCCGCGCCCGGTTCAGATATTGCTCCAGCAGCCGGTCAACCGCCTGCCGCAGCTCGTCCGGGTCGAGGGTCCGGCCGGCCTGCTCGCCGGCGTACAGGCGCATCAGGTCGTGCATGCCCCAGCGCTCGCCCGCTGCCTGGGTGACCAGATGGACGTGGGCGAGCTCGCGCAGATCCCGCCGCACCTCCGCTTCCGGGCGGCCGTCCAGGACGGCGGCCGCGCGGGTGGAGATGTCGGGGCCGGGAGCCCACGGCAGCAGCCGAAGCAGCCGAGACCCGAGCCGGATGCCGGTCGGCCAGCCGCCGATACGACAGCGCGAACGCGGCCCGGACCGCATGCGGCCGATCCATCTCGCCCTCGTGACCGGGCGGCTGCAGCACATCCAGCCGCTGCCCAGCCTCAGCCAGCTCACCGACCATCGCCGACAGCGGCCGGTCGGGCTCGGCGGCCATCATCGCGGCGATGATCTGCACCGCCAGCGGCAACCGCCCGTACAACCCGACCAGCCCGAGCGCGGCCTGCGGCTCCCGCTCGACGCGAGCATCCGACACGCGCACGGTCAGCGCCGCCCGGAGCAGTTGCACCGCCTCGTCGGCGTCCAGGACGTCAAGGTCGAGCCGGCGCCCGGCCAGGGCGAGGGTGTGGCGGGAGGTGACCAGCAGCCGATGACAGCCATGCGCCGGAACCAGCGGTTGCACCTGGCCGACGCTGACGGCGTTGTCGGCCACCACCAGCACTCCCCGACCCTGGTCGCCGAGGCTGGCCAGCACCGACCGATACACCGCCAGCAGTTCCTCCCCGGTCGGCGGCAGTTCCTCACCGCGCAGGCCCATCGCGCGCAGCAGCTGCCCCGCCGCCGTCCCCGCCTTGACCGGCTCGCCCGCGCCAGGGGTGTAGCCGTGTAGATCCAGGAAGAACACCCCGCCCGCGAACCAGCCCTTGCGCCGGGCGTGATGGGCGGCCACCAGCGCCAGCGCGGTCTTGCCCACCCCGGCCATGCCGGCCACCGTCGAGACCACCACCGCCGTCCCCCCGGAACCCGCCGTACCGGCTCCGGCTCGGCGCGAGCAGAGAGCGTCCTGCAGCAGGGCCAGGCTCTCGCCGCGGCCGGTGAAGTCCGGTGGCTCCGCCGGCAACCCCGCCAGCGCCCGCGCCAACGGCGGCGGGGGTGAGTGCTGGCCGCCGGTGACGATCGTGCCGTAGTTGTGTCCGCCCACGCTCACCGATCCGGCGCCTTCGCTGTGCCCGTGGGTGTGCACCCTGCCGGGCCCTCCACCTGGCCGACCACCATGCCACCCGACATCTCCCCGACCGCAGGCGAGCCCGCACCCGCCAGCACCAACAGCAGCACGAGCACCCGCCAGCCACGCCACCATCGCGGCCGCGGCGGCGGGGCGTCAGGGGAGGAAACCGCCATCCCCCACGATGACGACTCCCGGCAGAAAGGCCGCCCGCCGTAGCGAACCCGTAACCCGACTGGTCCGCACCACAAAGTGCTGCGAGCTCCGTTCATCTGTTGAGCGCGAAATTAGTGTCAGCGCTTTCCATCCGCGTGGGACCGTGGTCTACGGGGTTCGTGATCATGTCTCGCCTAGAAATTCTTGCTAGCGCCTTGATCGTCGCCGATTTTCCCTGTTTTCGGCAGGGTGTACGGCGCAGCTCGGCGCGCGTTCTCGGAAGTCCACGACGCAACGGGATTCCGAGAGACGGTCCTTCTCGGAAGCCGTTGGCCTGTTCGAACAGTCGCTATCTCACGGAGCGGGCTTCACCAGCAGCTGGATGAACCGTTCGCCCTCCAGCGGGTCCTGGCGCGCGTCCACGACCACCAGGTTCTTGCTCTGGCCGCCGGGCAGGACCACGAACGTCGAGTCCAGGCCGCGGCGATCGAGTTCCTTGCGCACCTCTTCCAGCGGCTTGCCCTCAACCGGGTAGCCCTCCAGGAGGCCGCCCTTCCCGGTCGCCGAGCGGGAGCCGGCGAACTCTTTGACCAGCTTCTCGCCGCGGTCGTCGGGGACCAGCTCGCACGGCGCGACGGGATCCTTCATGAGGATCGTGCTGGTGCTGCTGCCGCCGCCGGACAGCGGGGTGATCGTCCAGACGAACGTTTCACCCGGGCGGAATAGCTTGGTGTCGACCCGCATCTGCCAGCCCCGGTCGTCGCCCGGGATGTTCTGTGGCGCGTGGTAGAGGCCCTTGGGGACGTCCTCGACGTACTCAGCGCGCGGCTCTCTGCACTTGTCGCCCTCGGGCACGTAGTCCACGATCGCGGGTACGCCCAGCTCCTTGAGCTGCCTGCTCAGCCCGGTGGCGTCCTTGAAGTCGGTCACCTTGACCCACACCACCCCGTCCGCCTGCTTGGTGACAGCCCAGGAGGCCGAGGTGTAGGTGCCGCTGTCGTCCAGCACGCTCGGTACGACCACCGCCGCCGCGGCGACCGTCACGGCGATGGCCAGTCCCAGCGCGAACCGGGGCCGCTGCAACCAGCGCCGCGCCGTTGCTCTCTCGGCGGGCGGGTGCGCGGTGATCTCCGCCAGCAGCGCCCGCGCCCCCGCGCCGGACGGGTCCCCGCCGTGCTCGCCCGGCTTCACCCTGGCCAGGGCTCTCGTCATCGTCTCGATCTCGTCCATCACAGCGCCCCTTCCGCAGATACCAGCCGGTCCGTCCGCACTCCTGCCTCGGTCAGCGCCCGCGCGAACCGTTTGCGCGCGCGATGCAGCCGCACCCGTACGGCGTTGCGCGTCAGGCCCAGCACCGCGGCGACCTCCGCCCGGTCCAGGCCTTCCCAGGCGACCAGGGCCAGCACCTCCCGATCGTCGTCGGGAAGCGTCGTGAACACCTGCGCCACCGCCTCGGCCTCGATCTTGCTCTCCGGCGCGGCGGCATAGAGGTCGGTCATCTCCGCGTCGAGCTCGACGGTCCTGGCCCGGCGCCGGTTGTCGGTGCGGTGGTAGTTGGCCAGTACTTTCCTGGCCACGCCGTACAACCAGAGCAGGGCCTGCTCGCCGTCTGGCAATTTGTCCACCTTGCGCCAGGCGATGGCGAACGTCTCGGCGACCACGTCGGCCGCGTCCTGCGGCGCGGCGCAGCGTCGTATCGCATATGCGGTGATCTGGCCATACGTCTGCCGGTAAACGGCCTCGAATCTGGCCAGCCGTTCCTCATTCACAGGCGTCCTTTGTCAGGAGAAAATGCGGACACCATCGTCTATGTACGGCAAGGCCTGGGCATTACCGCCCTCCGCGAAACTTTGATGAGCAGGGCCAGATGCCTGCCCGCGAGCAGCAGCGGCATCTCGCTCTGGGACACCTGGGCGGACTCGTGCGCGTGCTGCCGGCGGCGATGGTGCGGATGGATTCGCCGCGCCGGCGGCGGTGCTCAGCCCCGCAGGCCGGGACGGTCGACGATCACCGATGCCAGCAGGGCCGTGCTCCACACCGCTCCCTTGCGGGCGATGGGTTCCGGCATGTCGGGGTGCATCTCATCTCGCAGCCAGACGATCCGTCCGCCCAGGTAGCGGTAGGTGGCAGGGTCCAGAATGTCGTATCGGCGATACGGCCGCGCGTCGCCGGGCTGTTCCAACCAGACGCCCAGTCCGCTGCGGCCGGCGGCGTCGCTCACCCCTTGTTCGATCCGGACGCCGGGAATGAGGGCGAGAGCACGGAACATGGCGGCCTCCAGCCGCGGTGGCATCGAGCCGTACCTGCTCAGATAGAGCATGATCACGTGGTACGCCCGGACGTCGTCAGGCGTGACGCTGTGGGGCACCCCTTCTTCGCGGGCTCCCTTGATCCAGTGGCGGTCACCCGTCACCTTGGCCAGCAGCTTCTTCGGGTCGGTCGGCAGTTCGCGGAGCTTGGCGTCGTACTGCTGCGGCGTCAGGTCGTCGTCGTTCGCGTCCAGGGGATTGTGTTCGGGGCCGACCTGCAGTCTTCCGTCTTCATCGAAACCGGCTGCCTGCATTCCGTCATAGCGCTGCCACTGCTCACTGGGCTTGACCGTGTCCGAGTTCGGCTGCTTGTCCAGGGTCTTGGTGTAGTGCCACTGCGTCGGCAGCGGCACCGGGACGCTCTCGCGCCTGCTCGCCACCTCGGCGGCGCGGGCCAGCACCACAGAGGAGTCGAACTGGACCACCGTGGGTGGAGTCGCCGGATCCTGAGCGGGAGACTGCGGCCGAAGAGCCGCCACCGCGACCGCGACCGTCACCCCGACCATCCCAACCGCGAGCAGCCGACGCCCTACCGCCCGCCCGCGCCCCCGTATCCGCGTCAGCAGCCGCCGGCGCTCCGGAATGATCCACTCCGCGCCGGGCTCGGGCACACCGGCCCGCCATTCGCGCAACGACCGCATCTCATCCATCCGAAGACTCCTTTCGCGTCATCGCCGGGTCGGATCCGCCGAGCGCCTGGCGTGTCTTGGCCCTGGCCCGGTGCAGGCGGGATCTCACGGTGCCGATCGGAATGTCCAGCGCGCGGGCCACGTCCTCATAGGACATGTCGGCCCAGGCCACGAGTAACAACACCTCCCGGTCCCCGGGCGACAGCTTCATCAGGGCCGCCGCTAGTCCGGCCTGCTGCGCGGCCACCCAGTCATCGACGCGGTCGGCGTACGGCTCGGCGATCTCGTCGACACCGCTGCGGACCAGCGCACGGTAGAACCGGATCTCCACGCGCCGATGCCGGCTGACGAGCCGGGCGGCGATGCCGTACAGCCAGGGACGCGCGTCAGGATGGCTGAGGTCGTAGCGGCCGCGACGCCGGAACGCGGTCAAAAACGTGTCGGAAACGATGTCGTCGGCCAGGCAAGGGCCCAGCCGCCGGGCAACATAGCGCCGCAACGCGGGCGCGTGCCGGGTGAACAGGTCTGCGAAGGCCTCCGGATCGCGCGCCGAGCGTCTTATCAGCTCGGTGTCATCAGCCCTGCCGGATTCGTCGGCGATCACATGCTGCTCCCGTCCCTACACATCGGTTCTCCCGCTTTCGCCCGGACGGCAGGCGCAGGTTCACGGTCTGAAGGGTGATCTGCGTCACTTCACAAACGGGCGCCAGGTGTCGACGACGTCGCCCCGGTTTGGGCCGTGTCTCCCCAACCCCCGTGGCAGAGTGGCAGGAACCAGAGGGTGGCTCGGCCGTGGGTGTCGGACGGCGGGTACTCCCCTTCCGTGGCCGGGTACGTTCATCGCCTTACTGACTACGGACGCCGCACGCGAGCCGTACGAGAGAACCGGCCCCGAGACCGTCTGAGAACAAGAAGGGCGGGATCGGGCAAGTAGCGCTGATCGGTTTCTTGGAGAAAGGCGCCGGATGGATGAGCCCGACCCGCGACTCGACGGCGACGCGGTGGTCATCGCGAAGTCCCGCGAGGAGCCTGAGTGGTTCTCGGTGATCTTCGACAGGTACTACGGCGCGATCCACCGCTACGCCGCCGCCCGCCTCGGTCCCGACGTCGCGTCGGACGTGGCGGCCGAGACGTTCCTGGTCGCCTTCGACCGGCGTACGCGCTATGACCTGACCTGCGATCAGGCGCGTCCGTGGCTCTACGGGATCGCCACCAACCTGATCGGCAGGCACCGCCGCAGCGAGGTCCGTTTCTACCGGGCCATGGCCCGCGCGGGCACCGCGGAGCCGGACGGCGGGCACGCCGACCGCGTCACCGAGCGGGTGGCGGCCGAGCGGCTGAGCCCGGAACTGGCCCGCGGCCTGGCCGGGATGTCACGCGGTGACCGCGACGCGTTGCTGCTGGTCGCGTGTGCCGGATTCAGCTACGCCGAGGCGGCGCGGGCACTCGGCGTGGCGGTCGGCACGGTCAGCTCCCGCGTCAACCGGGCGCGGCGCAAGCTGCGCGCGCTTCTGGGTCCCACGGCACGGGAGGTCTTCAACCATGGATGAGATGGCGATGCTGAAGAGGTACCACGACGCCCAGCCGGAGCCCGGTGGCGAGGAGGTCGGGGTGGCCAGGGCCCGGCTGCGGGCCCACGGCCGGGTGCGGCCCGTGAGACGTCGGCGGCCGTTCCTGGGGCTGGCCACCCTGGTCGCGCTGGCGGCCCTCGTGGCGGGCATCTCGTTCTGGCCCGCGCAGGAGCGGGAATCCGTGCACCTGGTTCCCCAGGTGGTGGAGACCACGTTGCGGCCGGTCGCCGGCGCGGCGGACCTGGCCGCGAACGCGGCGGTCCTGGCGGCGGCGGAGAGCGACGACGTCTTCGCCCCGACCGACTGGGCCTACATGAAGACCGACACCGGGGAGCTGTGGCGGCGGGTGGACGACACGAAGTTCGCCACCCGCTACAGAGGCGGCGAACTAGAGGTGCACGAGGGCTCGGAGTTCGAGGTCGGCTATCCCTTCCTGCTGTCGCTGCCGACCGACCCGGACGCGTTGCTGGCCCGGATGGATCAGCAGATCGTGGAGGAGAACGCCATGTTGAACCGGCCCGAGATGAGCGAGGACGAGCGTCACCTGTGGGCGTTCCGGCTGATCTCCATGGGGATGGGAGAAACCGTGCTGCCCGCGAAGCTGCGCGCGGCCATGTACGGGGCGATGGCGCGGATCCCGGGGGTGAAGTACGAGGGCGGGGTGAAGGATCCGGCCGGACGCCGGGCCATGTCCCTCTTCCACGGCGACGAGCGCGTCTACATCCACCCCAAGACCTACGAGTACATGGGCTTCCGCTGGCCGGGCCAGAAGATCATCGTGTACAAGGCCGTGATCGTGGACCGTGCGGGCGAGCGGTCATAGCCGGCCACAGCGAGGTGTTCGTGGCCCTGTTCACCATGTACGGGCACAAGATCGGGCGATGAAGTACCTGTATCGGACCGCTGGATGGCGGTAGGTCCCATCGCGTCGGCCCGCTACCGCCACTGACCGATTGGTTGCTGCTCAGGGGCCGACACCCGTCAAGCAGGTCGGGCCTGTTGCCCCGGCCGGTGCGTTTCCCCCCGGGACCCAGTCTGGACAGCCGGTTCGGGTACCCACTGTGGTCGGCTGGCGTGTCGCGGCGGCCCCCGCGGGAGAAGGGATGGCTGTCGCATTCCCGTCCGTCGATGACCGGGGTACCGGAGCATCGCGCGTCAGGTCTGGTAGGGGCGGCGGGTGCGGGCCTCGCGCAACGCGTCGCCCCACCAGATGAGCTGGTCAAGGAAGCGCTTGGCCGCGGCATGGGCCGCGTCGCCGTCGACGGGCTCGCCCCGGTCGTCGAACTTCTCCCAGAAGTTGGAGAAGCTGATGGTGTTGCGGATCGTGGTGGCGTGCACCTCGGTGAAGACTTGGCGAAGTTGCTCCACCGCGTGCAGGCCTCCGCCGACACCGCCGTAGGAGACGAAGCCGACCGGCTTGGCACTCCACTCCTCGAGATACCAGTCCACGGCTGTCTTGAGAGAGGCCGGATAGCCGCGGTTGTAGACGGGGGTTACGACGATGAAGGCATCGGCCGCGGCCAGCCGGGCGCCTAGCGTCTGGACGGGAGCCGGTAGCGGAGCCTGCTCGTCGTCTCCCGCGAGAACTTCCGGTAGGCGGGCCTTCAGCAGATCGATGTACTCGACGTCGAGGCCGCCGTGCCGGCGGGCCTGGTCGGCGATCCAGTTCGCGGGTGTCGGGCAGAAGCGATCGTTGCGGATGCTCCCCACGATGACGGCCACCCGAAGAGGTTCTGCCGGGGACATTGCGGTCACTTCCTTTCCGTTCGTTCGTGCGCCGCGTCTTGGGTACGGCGATCCGCCGTACCCAAGAAGAAGGAGGTCACGGCGGCGAGGGTGAGCATCGCGGCCGCGGCCACGGCGGCGAGCAGGGTGAGGCTGGTGCCGAAGGCGTCACGGGCGACGGCCAGGAGGTCCCCCGCGGCTTCGGCGGGCAGCCGGTCGGCGGCCGACGCGGCTGAGGCGAGGCTCTCCCGCACCTCCGCGGCTTCCCGGTTCGGAATCCCGGACGGCAGGGCACCGTCGATGAGGCGCTGGTAGATGGCCGTGCCGGCGGCGCCGAGGGCGGCGATACCCAGGGCGGCGCCCAACTCCTGCCCGGTCTCCGTGAGTGACGCGGCCGATCCGCTCTTCTCGGGGGGTGCTTCGGCGATGACCATGGAAGTCACCAGCACCATCAGCGGGGCGGCACCCAGCCCGATGAGGACGGCCGCCGCGGCTCCCAGTTCCGGCCCCGCGTCCAGCCCTACCAGGGCCAGCAGGACGAACCCCAGCGCCGCCAGCAGCAGGCCGCTCCAGATGATCCGAGTCTCGCCCAGCCGGGCGGCCAGCGCGGGAGTGCACAGCATGCCGGCCACGGTCGCCAGAGCGTAGGGCATCATCCACAACCCGGATTCGGTCGGCGAGAAGCCCTGCACAAGCTGGAGGTATTGGGCGAACAACAGCATGAACGCACTCAGGCAGACGGCTCCCAGCAACTGGCTGCCCAGGCCGACGGTGAACACGCGACGCCGGAAGAGCGCCAGGTCCACCAGCGGGTCGGCCAGTGTCCGCTGCCTTCGGACGAACAGCCAGCCAAGGCCCACACCGGCTACCAGCGTCAGGCTCGCCGCCCCCCAACCGCCGGTCGCCGCCGCCTTCAGCGCGTAGACGATGCCGAGTACCGAGGTCAGCGACAGCACGACGCTGACCGGGTCCAGCCGTCCGGCCTTCGCGTCCCGGGACTCGGGCAGCAGCAGGGGTCCCGCCACGAGCAGCACCAGCATGACCGGCACTCCCATCAGGAACACCGCGCCCCACCAGAACCACTGCAGGACCATCCCTCCGATGACGGGGCCGAGGGCGACCCCGCCCATCAAGGCGGCAGTCCACACCGCGATGGCCGTTCGCCGCTGCCCGTCGTGCGGGAACAAATGCCGGATCAAGGAAAGGGTCGAAGGCATCAGGGTCGCCCCGGCCACGCCCAGCAGCGCACGCGCGGCGATAAGCATCTCCGGTCCGGTGGAGTAGGCGGCGACCACGGAGACCGCGCCGAAGCACGCCGCGCCGATGAGCAGCAGCCTGCGCCGGCCGATCCGGTCCCCGAGGGTGCCCATCGTGACCAGGAGCCCGGCGATCATGAATCCGTAGATGTCGAGGATCCACAACTGCTGGGTACTGCTGGGCCGCAGGTCTGCCGCCAGGTGGGGCAGCGCCAGATGGAGCACGCTCAAATCGATCGCCATCAGCAACGTGGGCAGGACCAGGACACCGAGCCCCAGCCATTCCCGCCGCCCTGCACGCGATTGCGGCAAGGTGTCCGCCGTTGGCCTCACTACACGTCTCCTTCCGTACGAGTCGCCGGCGAACCGAAACAGTCCGGCCGCCCTCACACCACCGAGCATCGAGGGCCTACCTTCCGGAACGGCTCCGGAAGGGCTCCGGCGGCAGCGGGGCCGGGGGCCGTCCTCCGTTTGGATCCGGTACGGAGAGCGGCGGTACCGTGACAGCATGCGATTCGGACTACTCGGCCCACTGGAGGTACGGGACGACGGCGGCGAGACGGTCCGCATCCCCGAAACGAGGGTCCGAACGCTGCTGGCCGCGCTCCTGGTCCGGGAAGGTCGCGCGGCGACCGTCGACGCCCTCATCGACGACGTGTGGAGCGGCCGACGACCGGCCAGCCCCCTGCGGGTACTACGCGCAAAGGTCTCCCAGCTGCGTACCGCCCTGGCCACCGCGCAGGACGGCGGACGCAACAGGGTGCGAAGCGTCCCCGGCGGCTATCTCCTCCCGGTCAACGCCGACGAACTGGACGTACTGCGCTTTCGCACGCTCATGGCCCGCGCCCGCGCCGCGGACGTGCCCGGGCAAGCCGTCGCGCTGCTCACCGAGGCCCTCGATCTGTGGCGGGGGCCGGCGCTGTCGGACTTTCCCGAGACGCCCTTCGCCGTCGCCGCGGCGGTCCGGCTGACCGAGGAGCGGCTGAGCGCGGTGGAAGAACGGGCCGAGCACCGGCTTCGCCTGGGCGAGCATGGCCCGCTCGCCGACGAACTGCGGCCCATGGCGGAGGAGCATCCGCTGCGCGAGCGACTGCTGGCCGTACACATGAGCGCGCTCTACCGCTCGGGCCGCCAGGCCGAGGCACTGGAGGCTTACGAGAAACTGCGGCACCAACTCGCCGAGGAACTGGGCGCCGACCCCGGCCCCGACATCACCACGCTCCACCAGGACATCCTGCGCCACTCTCCCCGGCTCGCGACGCCTCCCGCCCTGCCCCCGCGGCAGACCGCGCTGCGTCCCCGGTCGAACCTCCCCGCCCCGGTCAACCGCACTATTGGCAGGGAACGCGAAACCGAGCAGGTGCGGCGCCTGCTGCGCCAGGCCCGGCTGGTGTGCCTGACGGGCCCTGGCGGGGTCGGCAAAACCCGGCTCGCCCTGGAGGCCGCCACCGGCCTCGACGGGGAATTCCCGGATGGAATCCGGCTGGTGGAGTTCGGTGCGCTTTCTCCCGCCGAGGCCACGGTCGAGCGGGTGGCCGAGACCGTGGCCGCGGGCCTGGAGATCAGCGACGGCAGCGCCGTGTCCAGCCCCGAAGACCTCCTCCAGCATCTGGCCGACCGGCTGCGCCCCTTCCGCATGCTGCTCGTACTGGACAACTGCGAGCACGCCGCCGAGCCCGTCGCCCGGCTGGTCCACGGGCTGCTGCGCGCAGCCCCCGGCCTGCGCTGCCTGGCGACCAGCCGGGAGCCGCTGCGAGCGGAGGGGGAACACGTTTTCGAGGTCTCCCCGCTGGAGACCGGCGCGGGTCGGCCCCCGGTGGACCTCGACAGCGCGCCCGGCGCCGTACGCCTGTTCGCCGACCGTGCTCTCGCTGTCGCGCCGGACCTGCGGCTGGACGCGGAGGCGCTCTCCGTGGTCGCGTCGGTGTGCCATCGCCTTGACGGACTGCCGCTTGCGCTGGAGCTGGCTGCCCATCGAGTCCGCGTGTTGGGGCTCCCGGAGCTGTCCGCGCACCTGGATGATCGCTTCGGCCTCCTGGTCGAGGGCCACCGCGCCCTGCCCCACCGCCAGCAGACCTTGCGCGCGGTGATCGACTGGAGTTGGGACCTGCTGGGTGAGCCCGAGCGCCGGGTCCTGTGTCATCTCGCCGTGCACTCCGACGGATGCACGCTGGAAGCCGCGCAGGCGGTGGCCGAAGGAGAGGAACATCTGGACGGCGGGGTACTCGCCCCGCTGTCGCGCCTGGTCGGGCAGTCCCTGGTGAGCGTGCAGCAGACTCTCCACGGCCCCCGCTACCGTCTGCTCGAGTCGATCGCCGCCTATGCGGCCGAGCGGCTGGAGGAGTCCGGACAGGCCGAGGCGGCACGGGAGCGCCACATGCGCTTCTACGCCGGCTTCGCCCAGCGCGCAGATCCCATGCTGCGCAGCGCTGAGCAGCACCAGTGGCTGCAGCTCATGCAACGGGAGGAGGCCAACCTGCGTACCGCCTTCTCCACTGCGATAGGCCGCCGTGACACCGACATGGCGCTGGTCCTGGCCTCGGCCCCGTTCTGGTATCGCTGGATCCGCGGCCGACTCGGAGAGGCACACCGGCTGCTCGCCGAGGCCCTGGCCATGCCGGGCGGCAGCCGGGAACGGCGGGCGATCGCTGCGGCCTGGCACGCCGGCCTGGACAACATGAACCCGCGCGCAGCGGACCCGGTGGCCGGTGCGAACGCCGCCCTGGCGCAGTTCGACGGCTTGCCGGACCACAACGCGCGAGCCAGGGCCAAATGGTTCCTCGGCCCCGCACTCATCGCGCACCGGCACCGGGCGCAAGGCATGGAGTTGCTCGACCAGGCGGTGGCCGAACTCCAGGAGCAGGGCGACCTGTGGGGCGTCGCCGTCGCCCTGTCCAACCGGGCCTGGCTGGAGCAGAGCCGGGGCAATTCACCTCGGCATGAGACCGATGGCAGGCACGCCCTACAGCTCTTCCGCGACCTCGGGGACAGATGGGGGCAGCTTCAGGCCATGGCCGTGCTGAGCAGGCACGCGGAGATCGACGGCGACTTCGGCGAGGCCTCCCGAATCGGGCGGCAGGCCCTGTCCATCGCCCGAGAGCTAGGTCTGTGGCCAGAGGTCTCGACCTGGCTGTCCAGCCTGGCCTGGTGCGCAGTGGCGCACGGCGACTTCGTGCAGGCACGGAACCTGCACGAGCAGGCATCTCGGCTGGCCACCGAGATCGGTTACAGCTACGGAGAACGCGCCGCCGAGCTCGGCTCCGGGATGGCCGCCCACCGCGAGGGACGACTGGAGGCCGCGGACCGGCATCTGCGCCACTGGCTGGAGCACGCGAGCGACATAGCCGGCACCGTCGACCTGGCGATGGTCTTCACCGAACTCGGTTGCATCGCCGAACTGCGCGCAGACACAGAGACGGCGCTGCGGGAACACAGCAGAGCGCTGACCACCGCGCTGGAAACCGGATCTCTACGCTCCATCGCCCGCGCGCTGGAAGGCCTGGCCGCGACCTTGGCGGCGACAGGCCGGGCCCGCCAGGCCGCGCACCACTTGGGCACGGCGGCCGCGGCACGCGCGGCCATCAGAGCGAAGCTGCCCACCACCGAGCAGGCCGAGGTCGAGCGGGCGCGCTCGGCAGCCACCGCCGCGCTGGGACCGGAAGCCTACGCTGAGGCATACCAGCATGGCCGGGCCCTGGATCCCCGACAGGCATCCCACGGCGCGGTCTCAGAACTCACGGTGGCAGCTGGGGGTGACGCGTGACATGGGACTGGTCTGATCTTGGGTTTCGCCGATCGAGCTAAGCGGCTCGGCGGTACTCGTTAATCGCTCCTCCGAGTATCTCGTGGCCTCTGATCCGGCCTTCCACGAACGGAGATTCCCCGGCTCTGTGGCGCTTGGTGGAACGGTCGGTCCATGCGGTGACCGGAGCAGGCGAACAACCGCAGATCGAGTACCCCGGTTCCTACCGCACCCGCTGACGCAGCTCCCGAGCTCGCGGGTGCGCTGGCAACTTCCTACCGTGCCATGGCAGCTAGCTGAAGCAGTTCTTGCTGGCCCGACCGGGCGCGGCCGGACACCATCGAGGTAAGCAAGCACTTCGATGAGTATCCACGGATGCGCCCGATGAAATCCAAACTCACCATCCGCAGGGCAGGAATCGTGTCCTTCGGCAGTGCCCCGACCGATGCGATCCGCATCATCGCGGCGCTTCCCGCTGAATGGCACACGGAGCTCGACATCATCGACTCCGGCGAGATCGTCCTGACCATCAGGGGCGTCACAGCCGAAGGTGCGCTGGACAAGGTTGGTCCGGTCCTGACGCACCCGGCCTACAGCCACCTGAGCGTGGTGGCCTGTGAGACCCAGCGGTGAGTCATCCGGGTCAGCACCACCCGGCTTCGGTGGCGATGCGGATGGCGTCCACCCGATTACGCGCGTTGAGCTTGTAGACGATCCTGGACAGGTAGTTGCGCACAGTGCCCGTGGACACATGCAGGCTGGCCGCGATCTCCGGCGGCTCCGCGCCCTGCGCGGCGAGCCGCAGCACTTCGATCTCCCGCTGGGTCAGCGGGTTGTCACCGATCTCGAAGGCGGTCAGCGCGAGCTGGGGGTCGATCACCCGCCCGCCCGCGGCCACCTCCCGTACGACTCTGGCCAGCCGTTCGGCCGGGGTGTCCTTCAGAAGGTATCCGGACACGGACGCCGCCATCGCACGCCGCAGGGTTCCCGGCCGGCCCAGTCCCGTCAAGATCAGAACGCGGCAGGACGGCAGGCGCTGGTGCAGTTGCTGCGCCGCGGTCAAGCCGTCGACCACAGGCAGGTCGATGTCGAGGATCGCCACATCGGGGCGGGTCTCGAGCGCGGCGGGAAGGATCTTGTCACCGCTCTCGACCTCGGCCACGACGGTGAGGTCGGGTTCGGTCTCCAGAAGTGCGACCAGGGCGCCCCGCACGATCTGGACATCTTCGGCGAGAAGGAGCTTCAGCATTTGATCACCTATCGTGCCGTACTCGAAACAAGGTCAGTCAGCGGCCGCCGGCCGACCCGTGCCGACGCCGGCGGGCAACTCGGCGGTGACATGGCACCAACCCGCCTCCGTCGTAGTGCGCAGCGTGCCGTTGATCGCTTCAGCACGGGAACGTACCTGAGTCAGTGAGTCGTCGCCGGGGTTCAGGGGGCCGTCGTGCGAGACGCGCAGCCGTACGGTGTCGACGTCGCTGCTCACCTTGATGACACATTCCGTGACACCGCGCAGTTGGACCAGCATCGTGACCGCGTCGCGGAGCACCATCGCAGCGGCCACGTCGTTCTCTCCCACGATCTCGTCACCCGTGACCTCGACGGTGAAATCGATCCCGGCCGCACGCAGTGCCGCGCGGCTCGACTCGATCTCCTTGGCAAGAGAGACGTGCCGGTATCCGCTGGCCAGGGAGCGTACCTCGGCCACCAGCTTGCGGGCGGCGACCAGCACGTCCGTCGTGTGTTCCTGGGCCCGCTGCGGTTCCGCGGCCGCGATCCGGCGGGCCTCGCCGCAGGTCCACATGATCATGGAGAGGTCGCGGTCCAGCAGGTCGTTCACCTTGTGCGCCGCCCCGAGGCGTTCCTGCGCCTGGGCCAGCCGGACGATCTCGCCTCGCATCCGATGGCTTTCCGCGACCATCGTCGAGAGGGAGGCCAGGCCGTACAGAATCAGTCCGGTGTAGAGCGTGGAGAGCACGAAGTGCGCCAGCAACACGGTGTCGTTCTCGATCGCCAGGCCCAGGGCCAGCACCACCGCTCCCACGGCCGCGAACAGTCCCCAGCGCCAGACTCCCCGCAGGAGCAGCAGGATGGAGCCGGCCAGGAAACCCGCCATCGAGCCCCACAGCGCGCCCATCCAGACCAGCGGCAGGAACGTCGCCACGGCTTGGAGCGTCAGCGTCGCGGCGGAGATCGGCGCCGACCGGCCCGCGGGGCCCAGAAACGTGTGGGCGAGTTGCGTGGCCAGCAGGACCGCCAGGCAGATCCCCACCCCGGCCGTAAAGCCCTGAGGGCTACGCCAGAGCATGTTGGTCACCAGAATGGGGATGTAGCCGAGGACGACCGCCAAGGTCAGAAGATGGACCGCCGCCGGCGCCCACACGGGAGAGTTCGGGCCCGGCGAAGCGCCCTTCGCCTGGTCGGCTCGCCCGGCCGACGCTTCCGGGGGGAGGTCGGAGAGCGTGATCTCGGCGGTGAGGCGAAACCAGTCGTGATCCTGCTTCACCTTCAGGCGTCCAGCGAACGAGGCCAGGCGCGAGGCCAGGTTGTCCAGCCCGCTTCCGCTCGTGGACAGGTCCTCGGCGCCGACCCCGTCGTTGGCCACGCTCAGCCTGGCCACGCCGTCGAGGACATCGGCCTGCACCGTGCACTGACGGGCTTTGCTGTGGCGCAGCACGTTGGTGACCGCCTCGCGGAGCACGACGGCCAGCACGCAGTCGACGGCGTGCGTGAGTCCCTCGATCGACGCGCTCACGTGGACGTCGATCTGCGCGGCCGACAGCGTGGACTCGATCGAGGTGATCTCTTGGGACAGCGACAGCTGCTGGTCGCCCAGTGGAATCGTCCGTAGTTCCGCGGTGGCCCGCCGCGCCACCAGCAGCGCCTCGGAAAGCACCGCTTCGGCCTGCTGGGGCGAGCCGGGTAACAGCCGGTGCGCCAGTTCGTTCTTCAAGGTGAACGCGAGCAGGTCGTGTCCGACCACGTCGTGCAGGTCTCTGGCGATACGTACGCGCTCGCGCGCCGCCGCGACCAGGGCGAGCGAGCGGCGGCCGTGCTCCAGGGTTTCCGCGCGCGTGGCGAGGAAACTGATCCCGTAGAGAGCCAGGCCCGTCACGGGGGTGTAGGCCAGGGCGTAGACGAAGCTCACCGCGCCCAGCCCGTACGCCCAGGTGAACGCCAGTCCGGCGGCGCACACCAACGCGAACAACGGCCAGCCGAGCCGAAGAGGCGCCACGAGGAGAACCGACGCCGCCAGCAGGGCGAGCATGTGCAGGGATGACGGACCGATCCACAGGGTCGGAGCGAGGACGACGACCGCCAGCGTTCCCAGGGAGGCTGCCTTCGCCGCGGGCCGCCACAACCACGGCCTGCCGAACGAATGGGCGACCTGCAGGCCGAACGCGACGGCCATACACGCGACGAAGGTCCAGACGCCCAGCCCGTCCACCGACCCCCAGACCTGGTTGACGACGTTCACGGCCGCGTTCAGCAACCACCCCGTGAGTACGCCGGCGGTGACCACCAGTGCCAAGCGTGGCGCCGGCGCCACGACTCCCCCGCTTACCCACATACGTGCCACCCGAGCGCTAGGGACCGACTGCCTGGGGGAGCCTTGGCGCAATACGTCCCCCCATCGCCACCTCCCGCCGGGTGACGCACCGCGCACCCCCGCCGTCAGTCAGGCGCTGCCTGCTCCGCCGAACGGCTAGCTCGATTATGCGCCAGAAAGGTCAGCACATCAAACTCTTGCCATAAGCCGACCACTCGCGGTCATTTACGGGATAGGTCTCCTGAGTATCGTCAGGCCGGTCGTCGGATGTCTCACCTATCACCAGCCCTCCGACACCGGACTCGCTCAACCAGTCGAGCCCCAAAATGCCGGCCGTCACATCGACGTCACTACTGTCGAGCACACCCGCCGACAACCCTATGGCCGCACTCACCAGGAGAAACGTCTGTGTTAGCGCGCCGACATCCTTGAGTAAGAGGGCATAACTGAGTCCGTTGAATTTCCATGATTGCCTGCGGAATCGCGCGGTGAGGGTGACGAGTACCGGCGGATCAGCGGCAAGGTTCGCCGATTGTCGGCTATTCTCAAGCAGTTTGTCTCCGCGAATCGTTACTAAAGTCAACCGATGGGCTAGCGGATCGTAGTGATAGACGCCCTTCTGCACCCCCGCACAGGCACTGACCGTGACGTAGACCTCCAGCCCGTAAGTACCACCCGCGCTTCTGTAGGGCCGATCGCTCGTGGCGAGGGTAGAGGTTCCGTCCTCGTCACCGGTCAGCGATCGCACCCGCACCGTTCGGTACAGGAGCTCGCCGAGATCGTCGATGGTGGGAGCCCGGCCGCCGCATGCCGGCTTCGTGTTGGCCGCCTCCAGCGCGGCGATGAGCGGCGGATCGGTCGCGATCAGCTTTTGCCATCCCGGCCTGGGCAGGTCCACGTGGTTGTCACCCACCGGAGGCTTGACCACGGGCTCGATCACCCTGTGGCTCAGCCGATGTGTCTGACCGAAGTCGTGGTCGTGGCGCCCCTGCGTGGTCCTGCTGTGGAACATCAGGTTGAGCGGGGTCCATGCCCTGTGCACGGGGTCGGCGTCCTCCTCGAAGTCCCCCGTTCCCGACGCCTGGACCACCATCCCGATGTCGAGCAGGCACTGGACGAATCGCATGCTGATCGGGGTCAGCTTCGAGGGGAGCGCCGGACGGCTCAGCCCGCCCACGAGGGACATGGCCTGCGCGTGATGGAGCACCACCCGATGGAGGCAGAGCGGTGACTCCATACGCCAGTCTCGCCCGTCCGAGGCGATCGAGACGAAGCGGGAAAGGCGCACGGGAGCCTCCAGCCGCAGCGGGGCCGGCCGGAACCGGGCCTGCGCGGACATCGGTACCACGGAGAGCAGTGCCTGCCCCTTGTCCGGGCCATAGGAACGGATGACCATCGGGTGCAACTGGACGAGTATGCGATTCAGCGCCTTGGCGTCCGCCGCTCGGGTGATGACGTTCTCCAAGGAGATCGGTCCCAGGCACATGCGGCGTAACGCTTCGACGACCGGCGGCGCGGGCATGGGCAGCCACCGGTCGCCCCACCGGCCGGACAGGGCCAGGCCCTTCTCCTGAAAGTCCAGGTAGACGTCCTCCCGGAACGACCACAGTGCGAACCACATATCTCCACCTGCTTCACAGAAACAACGGGACGGGGTTGAGCTCGTCATACGACCTCGGTGCGGGCAGCCATCCGAGCCTGGCCGGTACGTCGTAAAGCCGGCCTTCGCCCAACCGTGCCCAGAAGTGCCGCAGGCCGGGCACGATGACCTTGACCACCGGCATGCCGATATCCGGCCGCGTCTGGTCCAGCACGAGCAGCTCCGCACCCATCCCACTGGCCAGAGCGCGCATGTGGCCGATGTCGTCGCTCAGGTCCTGGCGCGGCGCGTAGGCATAGTCCCCCGCACGCAGCGGCGTCAGGGCGGGCTCCGGCAGCAAGTAGGGGTGCGCCGTCGCGGTCGCCGTACTCCACTTCCCGAGGTTGCGATCGCCGAGGTCGGCGGCCGACAGCAGCTGGCCCAGTTCGGTGAGCGCTCGCCGCAGGGCGACGTGGGGATCGAAATGCGCGCCGCAGCCGAGCATGATGGACTCCGGCCCCTGGCCCAGCCGGCGAGAGATCGCTGCCATCACGGGGATGCCCAGGTCGTTCGTGACGTCGAGCACCCATACCGTCCTGCCCAGCTCGCGGTAACGCTCCAGGAGCCGGGTGATCCACGGGTCGCCGAACGAGTCCACGTCGACCGCGGGACGGCGTGCGCGGTTGTACCACCACATGGCCACGGCGTCACGCTCGGCGAGTTCGAGAAAGCCCTGGACGATCGCGTCTTCGAGGCTCGACCCCGCGGCGTTGCCGTTGGAGTCGGCCCAGAGCCTGCCGCCGGATCGGTAGTAGAGCAGATCGGTGGGCAGGAAACGCTGCTCCTGGCGGGTGAGCGACCACACCGGCGTCCATTCGGTCACCGTGGTCTCCGTGAAGGGCTCGGGGACCTGATGAAAGAACGTGTGCGTGGCGTTCCAGCGATCACGCTCACCGAACTGCCGCGGGTGGAAGAGCTGGCAGTCATTGGGGTGGATGGCCCGTGCCCCGAGGCCGCGCATCGAGTCGACCGTCGTCTCCTCGTCACCGAAGCGGGACGCGGAGTACCGTTCGACCGCCTCGCACAGGGCACCCACCTTCGCCTCGATGCTGGTGGCGCCCTTCCCTCCGCTCCGTGCCCGCAGGCCCGCCCTGACCCCGTCGAGGTTGTCGGCGCGCAAGGCGCGATTGTGTCCCGCGAGATAGCAGTGGACGAACGCCGGCGATCGCGGATCGCGTTCGATGTCGCCCGTGATGCCGGTGATCGAATCGGCCAGGTGGTGATATCGCTGCCAGACCTGCTCAGCCGGCAGCGCGCGGTGGCCGTTGCCGCGCATCGCGGCCTTGGGCCGGGCGCGCACCTCGACGGACGCCCGCGTCAGCCTCGCGACGAGCGTGGGGTCGCCACACCCGGGACACTGAGGCCGGTGGCCGACGACGTGCCGCCGCGACCGCAGCGTGGTGGTGTCCAGGGTCCACAACGTGGTGAGCAGGTCGTCGCGCTGCGCGCCGCTGCCTGCGGCCAGCCACTTGGCGGCCTGGAGCACCGCGAACTGAATGCCGATCGACCTGGTCACCGGCAACGACGCGAACGGGCCGCGCACCTCGCCCGCGACGCCGAGCACGCGTCGCAGGCAGCTCTCGCCGTACCTTCGCTCGCGCAGCCGGCTGGCCAGGCAGGTCCAGCAGGGCCCCGTTCCTGGGGCGAAGACGGGGCCGATCCAGGTCACCGGGCCCGTGGTGAGTGCCGGCATCCAGGCTCGCCCCGACCTCCGATGCCGAGCGCTGATCTCCGCCAGCTCCTGGTCGAGGTAGTCGTCACAGAAGACCAGCGTGAGGTCGGCGGCGCCGCTCGCGGGGCGCAGTCCCACACTCGCGCACGCCGCCTCCGCCTGCGCGATGTCGCCAACCCCCGTCGACACGATGCCCACGGTGCGTTGCCCCGGCTCGGGGTCCAGTCCGGTCAGATCCCAGTACGCCGCCGCGGCCGCGTCGCCCGCCTGCGATCGGGGGCGAAACCCGATGAGGTTCGCGCTCGACAGCTGGCCGAGTACCTGACCGAGCGCCTCCTGCGACAGGCCGGGCGGGCGGGCGAGTGAGATCTGTTCCAGCGTCCTGGTGCCGTCGAGCAGCGTCACCACCTCGCGCAGGTGCGTGCCCGAAAGAGCGAGCGCCCCGTCGGGTGACAGGACGTAGACGCCTCCCCCCGCCGTCGCTTCCACGCGTACGTGGCGCTTGAAGCCGAGCACCATGGCTCTGGAGGCCGGCATGATCACGCACGGCCGGACGGCCAGGCCGGGACGTTGGCGCCCGGCCGGTCCAGGTTCTGGATGGTCACGGCCGCCTCGTTCAGGGGACTCCCGCCGAGTTGCGGGGCGTCCGCGGCGTTGGTGATGACGATGCCGAAGTCGGCGAAGGTACCCACCGGGTCGGCGAGGTACCGGCCGGCCAGGCGCGGCTCGGACCATGTGCGCATGACCAGCTCCGCGAACCGCCAGTCCTGCTCCTCGATCCGCTTGGCGCTCGTCCTGACCTCTGTCATCTCCGCCACCTCCGCCTGGTCGATCACGTCAACCAGGATTGTGCGGTAGCGGCGGGCTGCCGGGAAGTTATCGACTCACCAGTCCATATGTGACCGATTCACGTCGAAATCGTGAACGGTGTCCTACGTGAAGGTGAACATCCACATTAGGCTGCCCCTCGTGATCATCTCACCTGAGCGTCCGCCGAACGGGGACCCGGGAACCGAGCAGAGCGTACGGCGCGTGACACCCCGGCCGCCAGCCTCTGGAGCGCGAGGCGGCCGGTCCACGCGTGGCCGTACCGCATCCTCGGCGACTACCGCAGGTGCTTCTCCCAGATCGCCTCGTTGAAGGAGGTCCCGGCATGACCGCGATCGAGGCGTTGCGCGGGCTGCCCGTGAGCGCGGGACCGTGAGCCATGGATCTCACCGTCATCGGCATCACCGCCCCTGCCGAGCAGGTCTACCGCTACTTCCTGCGGCACAGAGGCGAGAGCATAAGCTCGGTCCCCGACGCGCTGAGCATGGATTTCGAAGCCGTCGAGGAAGCCGTCGAAACGCTGGGCCGGCTGTCCATGCTGGACCTGACCGATCGCTACCGGATCACCGCCACCCAGCCGCGCGTCGCCATCGAGCGCCTGGTGGAGCGGCGCCTGGAGGAACTCAACGCGGAGACGCGCAGGGTGTTCGCGGCGCGTGAGGCCATCGTCAGTTTCCAGCAGGACACCCACACGGGCGATCACACCCGCGCCTTGGACATCGAGCGGGTGGAGGACGGCTCGCGCGTCCGCCAGCGACTGGACGATCTGGCCTTCCTCTGCCACGAGGAGACGCTGTGCCTGCATCCGGGCGGCCCGTTCAACCAGATAATGATCGACTCGGCGATGCCGCTCGACACGCGGTCGCTGCGCCGGGGGCTCAGAATGAAGGAGATCTTCCACCCGCGGGCACTGGACGAACCGCGCATGGTCTCCTACCTGCGTGAGCTGGTGAACCTGGGCGCGGAGATCCGGATCACCGAGCAACCCATGGACCGCTTGCTGATGTACGACCGCGCTGTCGCCGTCGTTCCCATCGACCCCCGCCAGGACTCCGCCGGCGCGCTCCTGGTGCGAGAACCCGGGCTGGTCTCACAGCTCTACATCTATTTCGAGGGCCTGTGGAAGAACGCCGTGGAACTACGTGAATACATTGATCCGCCGACCGGAAAACCAGATCTCTCCGAAATGGAAAGACGGGTGCTCGCGGCCATCGCGACGGCGGACAAAGACGAGATCGCCGCCCGCACCCTGGATATATCGGTGCGCACCTACCGGCGTCATGTCGCCGACCTCATGGCGCGGCTCGGTGCGGCGAACCGTTTCCAAGCCGCGCTGCGCGCCAAAGAAGAGGAATGGATCTGACCGGCCGTCTAGACGGTACCTGGCCAGGTATTTCCCCCGCAGTTCACGACCTGCGCGGCGGCGGCGAACGCGCTGCCGAGCGATACCACCGCTACCAGAGTTCGCTTCACCATTTCGCTGCTCCCCATTTTCCCGCAGTGCCTGATGCATTCACCACTCTGCGACGCGGGCGACAGAAAGAAAATAAGCGGCGGCTGCAGCAAGCTGCATCAGGAGTTCCGCATCCTGTCATGGAGAACTCCGGCATTCTCCGTGCCCGGCTTTCTGGCTCGGCGGGTATTGGGCGGTCGCCGTGGCGCCTCAGGTCGCGAAATGCTCGACGTCGGCCCGGATCGCCTCGATCAGGCCGGCGGGGTTCATGACGCCGTGCCCCGGCGAGGCGGCGAGCAGGTCGTCGTTGCGCCGGCGGGTGGTGGCGGAGAACGGGAGCCCGCCGGGATCGGCGTACCGGATCGCCCCCGTGGCGTCCCGGCGCGGCAGGACCGCGTTGTGCGCGTGAACGCTGGCGCTGAACGGCACATCGAGCCGTCCGGCGACGAACGCCTTCTCGATACCGCTCAGCAGGTCATCGCCCTGGAGCACCGGCTCCACGAGTTCCACGACCTCCTGGCAGATCCACCGTGTCTCTTCGGCGACGGCGTCCTCGTCCACCCCGAAGCCGGCCCCGAGATAGCCCGAGACGGCCACCCGGGTGGTGCGCAGACCTCGGACGTTCGCCGCGAGATCGGGGATCCCGAACGCCTCCCGATGCGTCTTCACCACGACCTTGGCCGCCCTCCCCCACGTCGCCACCATCCCGCCGAACAGGATCAGGGCGTCCGCCTTGGCGAGATCACGGGGGAAGGCGCCCATGAACTGGTGCAACGCGGGGAACACGGCGGCCCGGTCACCGACGTACCTGCCGGCCAGCACTTTGACGGCACGAAGGGCGGCGACATCCTGTACGGCGTTGCCGCCCTGCGGGTAGGCGATCGTGAGAGCCGTGACGCCTTCGCCGGCCGCGGCGACCGCTTCCAGGATGGAGACGGCGAGGCTGATGCTCGGCGGCATGAGCACCGCGGTCAGCGTCCCGAACAGTTCCCGCTCGACCACGACACCATGCCCGGCCAGCACCCCGCAGGCCCGGTCGATCTCCCGCCAGGCGCGCAGCGACTCCCCGAGGGGGACGTCCTTCACATAAGGCAGGTTGTAGGAGATCCCTCCGCCCTCGAAGGAGGTGATGCCTGAGGCGATCGCCGTGACGAAGAGCTCTCGCGCGTCGGGTGAGCCATGGCGTACCTGCAGCGGAGCGCGGACGGCCGCGTTGAGTTCCCGTCCCCGCCGCCACCCGTGGCTGACGAGCGGGTAGCCGTTGAGCCGCGCCGGGTCACTCGCGAGGATCCGCTGTGCCTCCCCGAAGCGGCGCAACCTGGTATGCGAGTCGATGGTGAGTGTCAACAGGTCGGGGGCCGCCTGCTCTTCGAGCTCGATGAGCAGGCGTTTCATCGCCTCGTGCCCGCCCACGCCACAACGTGGCTGCAGGACGGGCCGCCCGGTGCGGGCCGCGTCCCGCAGCAGATCCACGGCGGAGGGCTTGGCCAGGTCCCGGATGTAGCCGACGCACGCGCCGAGGCCGGGGACGTCGTCACCCGCCTCGGCGTCGATGCCGGCGAACGTCACGGCGCCACTGCCAGGCGGTCCGGCCGGGCGCGCTCGGCGAGCCGCGTCAGGAGACCGGGCAGGTCGGCCGGATCCGCGACGATGTGGTCCACGCCCAACGCCCGCAGCCTCGCGTGATCGGTTTCTCCGTCGCCGCCCACTGCGAGATTTCCTCCCAGCAGCACCGGACACGGCAGGCGACCGGCCGCGCGCAGCAGGGGCAGATCCGACAGGTCGTCGTACGCGTGCCCGTTCATGCTGCCGATGGCCACGGCCAGCGTTTCCGGGTGGTCGTCCACGGCCGCCGCGAACTCCTGGAGCGGCGTGCACACGCCCAGATTCACCACGACGAACCCCGCGAGGCGGAGTGACGCGGCGATGAGCTGGTTGGCCACGGCGTGCGCGTCGCTCGCGGCGACGCCCAGGACCACGGTTCCCCGGTTTCGCGAGGTGGTGGCGGAGGTGGGCAGTACGGGCATGATGCTCTCCTGAACTTGGTCAGTCGTCGAAGGCGAGGAAGACCGCGCGCCGCCCGGCCGAGGTGTGCCGGATCCGACTCACGTCGTAGACGAAGGGGTCGGCGCCCGACAGGGAGTCGAACACCCGGTTGATCGCGGGGACGAGTCCCCACGCCTCCTGGTAGGGCGGCCATCCCGGATGCCCGTCGTCGACGTCTCGCTGCCGGGCGAAGACGTAGTCCGCCCACTCCTTCGACCGGGGGTGGCGATGGTGAAAGTCGTGGCAGACCGTGTCACCGGTCAGCACGAGATACCGGCTGGGGAACTGGACCACGGCGAGTTCGGCCCACCACATCGTCCACGCCGCCCATCGGCGCGCTCCCCGCAGGCCCGGCTTCGGCGGTGGGTGGCACAGGAAGATGGCGTTGGTGAGCGAGGCGAAGTGTTCCCTGCCCTTGCGCACACCGGGATCGGCGTCCGGGGGCGGGAACGTGTGCTTGACGCAGAGCCGTAGCGTGTTGCTGATCTGGAACAGCACGGTGAGCGGCACCACCCAGCACACGAGGAAGGCGCCCCAGAGGCCCGCCCATGTCAGAAAGATGGCCAGCGCCCCGTAGCAGAGCACGGTCAGCACCCTGGCCGCGGAGCCGGTCGTGGACCAGTAGGCGTGCAGCCGGGCGCCGAGGAACCTCGCGTGGTAGGCGACGGAGAACAGCTTGCGCAGCAGGACGCGCCACATGTGCCCCCGTGACATGCCGGGCCGGAGTTCCAGCGTGAGCAGGAACGCCTGCACCGTGGGGTCGCGCAGCGTCATGTGATGCCCGGCGTGGTGGTCCACGACGTGCTCGCGGCTGTAGGCGTCGAATCCCTGTACCAGCAGCAGGCCGCCCAGCACGCGCCCGAGCAGCCGGTCGGGACGTCTGCACCCCCACATGTTGCGGTGGGCGCACTGGTGGAACATCATCATCCGCAGGTTGCGCAGGCCGTGCAGGGTGACCGCCCATCCGGCCAGGAGCCCGGGAAGGGACCACCATCTCGCCGCCGCCAGGCTGAGCGCCGCGAGAGCGACGCCCGTCCCGAGGGACGTCATCGCGGCGAGCAGGTGGAACGTGGGGGTCATGCGCGGCCCGCTCTGCCCCTTGAGGGCTTTCCCGGTGAGGAAGGTGAGAGGGAGTTGCAGCGCTCCGGGCAGTTGGCGTAACGCCTCCCTCGGATCCTCCCGATGTGTCTCGCGGAGGCTCAAGCCGTTGTCCGGCATACGTTCTGCTCCTCTGCCGCCGGTTCGTACGCACGCGGGGACCGTTCGGAGTGGCGCCGGCTCATCCAGGCACGGCGGAGACCGGCTCCGGCGCGTAGCCGATGTCCACGGTCCGCTCGACCTGGTCGATGAGCCGGGCCAGCTCCTCGTGGGTGTCCACCTGGCCGCAGCAGGCGTACATCTTGCCCCGCACGCCGTGCCGCCAGTCCGCGACGGCGCCCGGCTCGGCCTGCATGGTCAGCCGGGTGACGCCGGGGAGTGCACGCGCCTCGGCGACTCCGTCGACCCGGGTGACCTGACTCACCCGCATCGGCGAGGTGCCGTAGTAGTGGAAGACCACGCCGCCGGACGGAGGAGCCGGCACGTCCACATCCTCGCCGAGGGCGATCCGGGCGCCCACCGCCACGAGGTTGAGGCCACGGCCGCGGAGGAAGAGGTCATAGATGTTCCCGCCGAGGCGCCCGTTCATCTCGATGACGGCGGGCCCGTCCGGCGACATCTTCAGCTCGGTGTGGCATATGCCCGTCCTGACCCCCAGGGCGGCGATGGCACGGCCGGCGACGTCCTCGATGGCCGCGGGATCCCATCCGTCCAGCCGCGCCGGCAGGTACCCCCCTCTTTCCCGGTACGGCGGCGCGAGGGCGAACTTGCCGGTGATGCCGAGGTGTGTGACAGCGCCCGACGAGACGATCGACTCGACGGAGACGTAGTCACCCCACGGCCACCCGACGGAACAGCCGGTCATGCGCTCTTCCACGACGTACGCTTCCGCGTCCCCGCGGGCCGGGCGGGCGAGCAGCCCGGCGGCGACGTCGAGCAGTTCGCCGGCGTCCTCGATCAGGTAGGTGTCCCGTGCTCCGGCCCCCACATTGGGCTTGAGGACGCACGGGAAGGTGACACCTGCCGCCGCCGCCCGGGCCGAACCCATGTCGTTGACGAGGAATGTCCTGGTGGAACTCACGCCGGCGGCGTTCAGGATCATTCGCTGGTCGTGCTTTCTGGTCAGGTCGCGCACCACACGCGGATCGTGGAAGGGCAGCCCGAGCCCGGCGGCCACGTGCGCCGTCCACTCCAGCTGGAACTCGCTGTAGGTCACGATGCCGTCGGGAGCGTACGCCGCCAGCAGCCCGGCCACCTCGTCGTACGGCCGGCCGACCACGTCGCAGAAGAGCCCGACCCGCGAAATGACCTCCATGGCCCGCTGGTTCCTGCCGGGTTCCGGACACACGAAGAGCGGCTCCGCGATCCCGGCGAGCGACATGCTTATCTCCAGCGGAGAAGCCGCTCCCACGTCATATACCACCACGACACGTTTCAATTCCGTCTCCCGAATCGTGAAACCGAAAGAGTGGAGGGCGGTAACGCCTCCTCCTGCCGCATAGAGCTGTTTATGTGATGCTCCGGCCGGGAGTCAACATCGAACAATCAACGCCATTCGGCGGCCCGGGCCTTGGCATGAAGAGGACACCGCCCTGCAACTTGCTGTCCGGCCGCCACCTGGCCACCTGCCCACGTCCCGGCAAAGCTGAGGGCAGGTGAAACGGAAGGTACACGACTGCGATCTCCGGCCGGAGGTGCGAGAGCACGCCTGTGACGTCGGCAGAAAGGACGCGCCGTGAGCGAATTGGCTACCATGACAACGACGCAGGTCATGGAAATGTCCAGGGAATCCATTCTGGAGACGGTCCCAATAGCGGACCTCATTACCACGGAAACACCCAGGCTGACCGGCGAGAATTTAGCGCACATCAGCATGCTCGCCCAAATGGAAGGCGGCCTGCCTCCCATCATCGTGCACCGGCCCACCATGAAAGTAATCGACGGAATCCACCGTGTGCGGGCGGCGCTCATGCAGAAGCGCGGATTCATCGACGTCATCTTCTTCGACGGCAGCGAGCAGGACGCGTTCGTCCTGGCCGTCCAGGCCAACGTGCGCCACGGCCTGCCGCTCACGCTTTCCGACCGCTCCGCCGCCGCCTCACGCATCATCCGATCGCACCCGGAGTGGTCGGACCGCGCGGTCGCGTCGGTGAGCGGCCTGTCCTCCAAGACGGTGGCCGCCATCCGGAGGAGATCGGCAACTGAGGATGATGCGCAGTTGCACACGCGCATCGGCCGGGACGGCAAGGCCCGGCCACTCAACAGCGCCGAAGGCCGGCGCCTCGCGAGCATCCTCATCAGGGAGAAGCCGACGGCATCGCTGCGCGAGATCGCCCGGCAGACCGGCATCTCCCCCGGCACGGTCCGCGACGTGCGCCAGCGCCTGGTGCGCAACGAAGACCCGGTCCCGCCTCGGCAGCGAAGGCAACACGGCCAGGGACCGGCCGCCCCGGCCCGCCCATGTCAGACGGATGCGGCCGACGCCACCGCCCGGGGCACGCATCTGGTCAAACGGCCGAAGGATCATGGTTTGACGATGCGCGCCCTCGTTCGCGACCCGTCACTGCGCATGTCCAGCGCGGGCAGGCTGCTGCTGCGCTGGTTCGGCTCACACGTGACGGACGAGCAGCGCGCCTGGCTCGTGAGGAACATTCCGGCCCGGTGGTGCGAGGCCATCGTCGAGTTGGCCCACGCCCGGTCACGGGACTGGCACCAGTTCGCCCTGGACATGGAGTCCCGCAGGACGTGACGCGGCCAAGGGCCGGCGCACTCGAATCTAGGGAGACCGTCCGTGCTTGAACGCTGGATGCTGGAACACCGCCCGCCGAACGGGCGTACCCGGGCCGTCGTCTACACCGTTCCCGCGGCGGGCGCGGGCGCCGCGGCCCATCGCGAACTGGCAGGGGAGCTTCCGGATCGGCTCGCCGTCTTCTCCTTGCGTCTGCCGGGGCGGGAGAGCCGGTTCTCGGAACCCCCCTTGCGCACCATGACCGAGGTGATCGGCGCCTATGGCGAGAAGCTCGCCCGGCACGCGCGCGGACACGGACTGCCGTTCGTCCTGGTCGGCGACTGCTCCGGCGGACTGATCGCCTACGAACTGGGTCGATCGCTGGAACGGCGGGAGAGCGGGCCGCCCGAGGCCGTGGCCGTGATCGGCCAGCACGCCCCATGCGCGGGGGACGCGCCGTCGGCGCTGTCGAGCCTGCCCGAGGACCGGTTCCGCGCGGCTCTGGTCGAGGAGGGCATCCTGTCCTCCGAGGTCGCCGCCGACGACGCCATGTTCGCCTTCTTCGGGCCCGTGGTGCGCGCGGACCTCGCGGTCGCGGAGACATACCGATGGCAGGCGCGGGAACTACCGCGATTCCCGATCATGGCCTTCACCCGTGACCACCTGGACGCACGGACGGAAGCGAGCCTGCTGGCCTGGACGAAGGCCACGCGAGGCGGGGTGAGGCTGGTCGCCCGCGCGAGCTCGGCGACCCAGCTCGCCCGGCTTCTGGACATGGAGCTCGACGACCTCCTCGCCGCACCGCGCTGATGTCCGTGGCCGGCGCAGGCACCTACACCGATGGGAGACACAGATGCATGTGGACGAGGTGACATTCGGGCGGAATGTCGTCCCCTACTATTCGGGATTCGACTGCAACGCGGAGATCAGTGAGCTCCTGGCGCGAGAGCTCGGAGGGTACGGCCACGTCGCCATGATCATCGACTCCGCCGTATGGAGCCACGCGGAGAAGCTGATCGAGAACATCCGGCATGAGCTGAGAATCGTGCCGGTGATGGTCGCGGCGAGCGAGCAGAACAAGTCTCTCGCCGCGGTCGAGCGCATCGTCGACCAGCTCATCGACCAGGGCGTCGGCCGGAACTCGGTCGTGGTCGCGATGGGCGGCGGCGTACTCGGCAACATGGCCGGCCTGGTCGCCGCGCTGCTGTTTCGCGGGCTGCCCCTGGTGCACCTGCCCACGACGCCGGTCGCCGCGTTCGACGCGGTCATCTCGGAGAAGCAGGCCGTGAACCTCCGGCGCGGCAAGAACCTCTTCGGCGCCTACCTCATCCCGTCCCTCATCGCGTGTGACCTGGCCTGGCTCGAGACGGTCCCGGACGATCAGATGCTCACGGGGCTGGCCGAGATGGCCAAGAACGTACTCGCCGCCGTGCCTCACGACGCCGGCGATTTCCTGGCGGCCGTGGTCCAGCGACGGGAGTCGCCCGATCGCGCCCTGAGCACGCTGCTGCGCATCGGGGTCGAGGCCAAAACGCCTCTTCTGGCGATCGACTCCCGGGAACGGAACGAGGCGATCCTCTTCGAGTACGGACACACCGTCGGCCACGCCGTCGAGTTCGCCTCCGGCGGAGCCATCTCGCACGGCGAGGCGGTCGCCTGGGGCATGCTGGCCGCGGCCGACATCGCCCGCGAGACACAGGGCCTGTCCGACGACGCCGTGCGGACGCATCATCGGCTCATCGATGTTCTGGCCTTCGGCAGGGACCGGTTGCGCGCCGTACGACCGGAGGCGGTGAAAGAGCTGCTGATCACCGACAACAAGCGGGGATACCTGCCGCTCGGGGACGACGAGGTCGCCATGGTGCTGCTGGAATCCATCGGCCGGCCCGTCCGGTCCGGAGGCCGGCCGCTGGTCGCCGTGCCCCGATCCGTCGTCGACCGGGCCATCGAGGCCCTGTGGTCGTCCGAGACCACTCGTCTATCCGCCTGACCCGTCCACCACACGAGGAGGTCCATCATGAGCCTGGTCAACGTGCACAACGAGTGGGACCCGCTTGAGGAGATCATCGTCGGGACGATGCGGGGGGCACGCGTGCCCGCTCCCGACGTCAGCCTGCACGCGGTGGAGTTCTCGACGCTGGAGTCCCCGGACGACATACCGCACGGCCCGTACGCGCGAGAGATCGTCGAGCAGACGGAAGCGGAGCTGGACGCGCTGGCCGAGGCCCTGTCCGGGCTGGGCGTCACCGTGCGCAGGCCGGAACCACGTGACCTGTCGGCCCGGATCAGCACGCCCGACTGGTCCACGGAGGGTTTCTACGACTACTGCCCGCGCGACGGCCTGCTGGCCGTGGGCACGACCCTCATCGAAACGCCGATGGTCCTGCGCGCGCGGATCTTCGAGTCGCTCGCCTACAAGAACCTGTTCATGGAGTACTTCACCGCGGGGGCGCGGTGGATCGCCGCGCCGCGTCCGCGCCTGCTCGACGACATGTACGACCTGAGTGCGGCTCCCGGCGGACGGCTACGCGAGGTGGAGCCGGCCTTCGACGCGGCGAACGTCCTGCGGTTCGGCACGGACCTCCTCTACCTGGTGTCCGACAGCGGCAACGAACTGGGCGCGCGCTGGCTCCAGTCCGCCCTCGGCGAGACCTATACGGTGCATCCCTGCCGCGGCCTGTACGCCTCGACGCATGTCGACTCCACACTCGTCGCCCTGTCACCGGGCCGTCTGCTCGTGAATCCGGCGCGGGTCAACGACGCCAACATGCCGGCGTTCCTGAAGGGCTGGGAGCAGCTCCGGTGCCCGGACCTCGTGGACACCGGCCATGCCGGCGCGCATCCGCGGGCCTCGACGTGGATCGGCATGAATCTCCTCGTCGTCCGCCCCGGGCTGGCCGTCGTGGACGACCGCCAGCCCGGTCTGATCCGGTTCCTCGAGCGGCACGGGATCGATGTCCTGCCACTCCGGCTGACACATGCGCGGACGCTGGGCGGCGGCTTCCACTGCGTCACGCTCGATGTCCGAAGGACCGGTTCGCTGGCGAGCTACACGTGACCGTCCCGGTCGAATACCCCGTAGGCGTGCCGGAGCGCGGCCACCGGGTCGGCCCGAGGGATGAACTCGTGGGCGACGTACCCGGCGAAACCGCGCTCGTGGAGCAAGCGCGCGACGGCCGGCCAGTTGATCTCCTGCTGGTCGTCGAGATCGTGGCGGCCCGGCACGCCGGCCGTGTGGATGTGGAGGATCCGATCGAGGTACCGGTCGATGGTGCGCAGGAGATCTCCCTCCATCACCTGCATGTGGTAGACGTCGTACAGCAGCGCGAGCCCCGGCGAAGCGACCTCGTCGACGATCGACGCCGCCCACGAGGTGTGGTCGCACTGGTTGCCCACATGATCGACCTTGCTGTTCAGCGGTTCCAGCAGAAGCGTCACGTTCGCCGCCGCCGCTTCGGCGGCGAGTGGCGCCAGCCCTTCCGCGCAGACGGCAGCTCCTTCGGCGTCGGAGCGCACGTGGCGGTTTCCGGCGTTGACCGCGAGGAAGGGGACGCCGGCCTCCACCGCCAGCGCCAGGTTCGCCCGGACCTCGTCCGCGAGAGCGGCGTGGTTGTCCCGATCGTTGAAGCCGACCTCCAGCGAGACGTGCCCGTCGATGATCGTGAGGTCGAGGCCCGCGTCGCGGGCCCTGGACCAGTGCTCGGCCGGCAGGAAGTCCACTCCTCGATAGCCGATTTCCGCCGCCGATTCGAGCAGTGAGAGATCTTCTCCCTTTTCGGTGAAGGACCACCAGGCGAAGCTTTGGCGATACGTCATTTCTTTCTCCCTCAACGGGTGGATGTTGCTTAGATTATGAGAAGAGCCGAACAGAGAGGCAACAGAATGAGTTACGTGCTCATAACCGGGGCGAGCTCTGGAATCGGAGCCGCCGCGGCGGTTGAATTAACCCGCCAAGGCCATCGGGTACTGGCCACTGGGCGCTCTCCTGAAAAGCTGGAATCGGTACACCGGAGAATGACGCGAGTGGCGCCATCCGGCCTGCGGGTGCCCGATCCCGTGCACGCCGACCTGTCCCGTCTCGACGACGTGGAAAAGCTCGCCGACATCGTGCTGGAACACCATCGGGAACTGGACGTCCTGGTCAACAACGCGGGCGTTCAGCCGAGCAGACGGCAGGAGTCCGCCGAGGGCCACGAGCTGACGTTCGCCGTCAACCATCTCGCGCCCTTCCTGCTCACGAATCTCCTCGCCGGGCTGCTGGGCGAGAACGCGGGCCGGGTCATCACCACTTCGTCGTCCACCCATACGGCCGCCGCCATCGACCGCGACGACATCCAGCTGACCCGGCGCTGGAGCGGGCGCCTGGCCTACGCGAACTCCAAGCTGGCCAACATCCTTTTCACCACGGAGCTGACGCGGCGTACCGGACTGCCCGCATCGAGCGCGCACCCCGGGTCGATCCGCACAGACCTCAACCGGGAATCGCCCTTCGTGCGGCTGGTCAAGCCCTTCGAGCGTTTCCTCCTGGCCCGCCCGGAGAAGGGAGCGGACGTGCTGGTGTGGCTGGCCACCGGTGCCGAGGGCGGGGCCCCGCGCGCCGCCTACTACGCGGAGCGTGGGCCGGCCCGCACCTCCTCCGCCGCGCAGGACCGGGACCTCGCCGCCTGGTTGTGGGACGTCAGCGAGAACCTGGTCGCGAAGGTGGCCGACTGATCGGCCACCTCCGCGCCTCGCCTCATCCGACGGCCACGCAGAGCGCGTCGATCCAGCGCCTGAACCAGGGCAGCAGGTCACGGCTGGTCTGCGTGCTCCCGTCATGGTGGCCGACGGCCCGCAGGATGTGGCCGTAGCTGACCGCCAGGTGACCGGCACCGACCGCGGGCGCCGCCTGCAATGCGGTGGCGATGGCCTGGTCCGGCACCCAGCCGCGCCAGCGGTCGGCGTACCGGGCGGCCCGTCGCGCGGAGCACGCGCTCGTGTCGTAGCTGAGGGGCATCGCCAGCTCGACCATCGGATGCGTCACGCACGAGTCCGTCCAGTCGAACAGGAACCAGGTCTCGCCCGTCCACAGCACGTTGCCGGGGTGCAGGTCGGCGTGGACGACGACCTGAGGGAAGCCCAGCGCGTCGACGTCGGCGACGATTCCGGCGAAGCGGGGCAGCACTCCCATGAGCCGGCGGCGCTCCTCGGCCGTGACGAGATCCCGCCGCGCCGCGAGGTCCGCGACGTCGCCGGCCAGCCGGCGAAGCGGCCGGTCGGGACACCCGCGGGCGATCAGTTCGCCGGTGCGGTCCACCGAGGCCTGCTGCACCGTGGCCATGGCGAGCAGCGGATCGCCGGACGCCGGCGTCCGCTCCTCCGGGAAGGCCTCCGCCAGCCACCACCGCGCCCCCCTGGCCACCACCCGGGGCACCGCCACCGTGCCCGTCCCCGCGATCCAGTCGATGACCCCTGCTTCATGGGCGAACAGCGGCGGCGCCATCTTGAGCCAGAGCGGGCCCCGGTCCGTCGGTACACGCAGCAGGCTCGTGACGCTGATGTTCCGCATCTGCGCCGGTGGGCCGATGCGCTCGATGCCCCGCGCGGCGAGCGCGGCGTCGACGGCGGCGAGTGCCTCGTTCACGGCGCCCGGCCGCTGCCACCACATCCGCGGCGCGCCGGCCTGCTCGGGATCGGCCCGCCGCCAGGTCAGCGACCCGGACGGCGGCCTGCCGTCGGTCCCGGTGTACTCGACCTCGACGGTGTTCGGCCCGGCGACCCTGAGGATCATGCCGGTGATGCCCAGTTGCCGGCGCATCGCCTCCGTTATCTCGCGCGGGCCGGCGCCGATCCCCTTCTCGACCGCGATCGACGGCCGGGCTCCGTCGAGCTCCAGAAGGCCTGTTCCCCCGGCGTCGAGAATCGCAAGTTCAATGCTTTCCATGGGTCGTATGAAAATGTCGTGATCCAGCATCGTCAAGGCGTGTTCTCTCGAACTCCCAAACATGTTGCACACGCGCTTGACTCTCCAATTCCGCCTTATTAGGTTCGACATTCCTTAGCCCGACGGAAAGGACCGAGCACATGGAAGCCCTGGTTTTCTCCGCCCCCGGACAAGCGCATCTGGAAAATCGAGAAGTGCCGACCGCGAAGGCCGGCGAGGCGCTCGTGAAGGTGGCCTACAATTCTCTCTGCGGAAGCGATCTTTCGCTTTTCCGCGGCGTGTGGCACGGATTCCAGTACCCCGTGGTCCCCGGCCACGAGTGGAGCGGCACCGTCGTCGCGGTCGGTGACTCCGGTGACGCGGGCCTCGTGGGCAAGAACGTCACGGGCGACCTCACCTGCAGTTGCGGGGCGTGCAAGGCGTGCGTGAACGACGACCCGGTGCTGTGCGAGGACCTCCAGGAGCTCGGGTTCACCCGCGACGGCGCCTGCGCCGACTACATGATCAGCCCGGTGCGTAACCTGTTCACCCTTCCCGGCGCGCTCCCGCTGCGGCTCGGCAGTCAGGTCGAACCGCTCGCCGTGGCTCTGCACGCCATCGACGCCATCGGCCTTCAGGCGGGAGAGCGCGTCGCCATCACCGGCGCGGGCGGTATCGGTCTCATGCTCATGACCGCCGCCCAGCAGCGCGGCGCGGAGGTGACGGTGGTGTCGGAGCCCGTCCGCGAACGCCGTGCCGTGGCTCAGGCGCGCGGCTCGCACGCCGTGTCCAGCGGTGCGGCGGGTGAGCTGACCGCACTGATCGACGGGAACGAGCGGCTCCGGCCGGACGTGGTGCTCGAAGCCTCCGGCTATCCCGCGGCGGTCCAGGAGGCGATGGAGATCGTCCGTCCCGGTGGGCGGGTCTGCCTGGTGGGCTACCGGGTGGAGGAGAAGGGGCTCATGGCTCCGCACGTCGCCACCATCAAGGCGCTGACCGTCCGCGGTGTCCTCGGCCCCGGAGGACGGTTCGACGACGCGATCCGCATGCTCACCGGCAAGGCGGTCGACGTCGACTTCATGCTGACGCACGAGTTCGCCCTCGCCGACCACAAGGCGGCGCTGGACGTGGCGCTCAACAGGACGGACGGCAACGTGCGATCTGTCTTCCACATGGGCTGACCGGCGATCGCCGCGGTGACAAGGAGGAATGATGACAGGCACTCTCGCACTCATGGGCGGCCGGCCGGTGACCGACCTCGCCTGGCCGCAGTGGCCGCGTCCGCAGGCCGACGCGGGCACGCTCCTGACCCTCGCGCTGGAATCGGGACGCTGGGCGCTGTCGGGCGAATGGAAAGGCCATCGCACCAACGAGCAGCGGTTCGCCGAACGCTTCGCCGCCTACAACGAGATCGGTCACTGCGTGCCGACGGCGAACGGCACAAGCGCCCTCACCATCGCCCTGGAAGCACTGGAGGTGGGCGCCGACGACGACGTGCTGATCCCGGGGCTGACGTGGGTGGCCTCGGCGTCGTCGGTGCTGAACGTGAACGCGGTCCCCGTGCTCGTCGACGTCGACCCCGAGACACTCTGCATCGACCCTGACGCCCTCGAGGCGGCCATCACTCCGCGTACCAGGGCCATCTCCGTCGTCCACTTGTACTGCTCGATGGCCGACATGGATCGCATCCTCGACATCGGCCGGCGGCACGGGCTTCCGGTGATCGAAGACTGCGCGCAGGCGCACGGCGCGCGGTGGAACGGCCGCCGGGCGGGGACGATGGGCGCCATCGGCACGTTCAGCATGCAGCAGACGAAGCTGCTGACGGCCGGAGAGGGCGGCGCGACGATCACGGATGACGCCTGGCTGGCGGATCGCCTGTTCCAGCTGCGCGCCGACGGACGCAGGCTGGCCACGGGATCCCTCCTGCCGCGGGACATGGAGCTGGTGGAGAACTCCAGCGTGATGGGCAACAACTACTGCCTGTCCGAGTTCGGCGCCGCGCTCCTGCTCGACCAGCTCGCCGTGCTCGACCAGGAGCATCAGGACCGCGCCGCCAACGCGGAGCTTCTCACCCGCCTGCTGGAGAAGATCCCCGGAGTCCGCCCGGTACGGCCGGCGGCCTCGGTCACCATGCCGACCTACTACCACTATGCGATCCGCCTGGATCTTCGCGAGTTCGGCGGCAAGCCCCTGCGCGCCATCTGCCGCGCGCTGAGGGCCGAGCTCGGATACCCCGTTCAGCCTTGCTACCCCGCGCTGAACGCCAATCCGCTCTATCAGCCGCACACCAAGCGCCGCTACAGCATCAGCGCCGATCACGAGCGGCGGATCGACCCGGCGGGCTACAAGCTGCCGGAGGCCACCCGGGCACACGAGGAGGTGCTGACCATGCATCACCCGTTCCTGCTCGGCGGGGAGGGGAGCATGGAAGCCGTCGCGGCGGCCTTCAGCAAGGTGCGGACCCTCGTCTCGCAGGTTCCGGTCTGACCCGCACCATGCTGGCACGCAACAGCAGACTGGACGAGGACCTCCTGCTGCGGACGGTCCGCCCGGCCTACGAAGGGGCCGGAACGGAGCTGCGTTTCCAGCCGTTGGGCACTGACAGCTGGGCCTATCGCTGCGGCAGCCTGTGGATCAGCGTGCGCCGCGACTTCCTGGGCCACCTTCCGCAGTCCTACGAGACGGCGTACGCACTGCGCGGCGCGGGACTCGACTTCGTCCTCGCGCCGCTGGCCGGACGAGACGGGCGAGTCCTGCGTACCGTGCAGGGCTTTCCCGTCGCCGTCTACCCGTACCTGCCGGTGGAGCCGATCGGCGGGGCCGGCTCCCTCACCCCACGCGAGCTCAACCGCATCTGGGAGCTGATGAGCAAGGTCCACACCTGCGACGTCGCCACGGACCTGCCGGTGGAGGACTTCCGGCTGCCGTTCGAAGATCGGTTGTCGGCCGGCCTGACGCGGGCGCTGGAGCCGTCACGGGACGCCGGGCCCTTCAGCCGGCGTCTGCGCGAGCTGGTCCGGCGTAACGGCGCCTACATCGCGGGGCTGAGGGAACGGATCTCCGAGACCGGTGAGCGGTGTACCGCCGCGCGCCGTCCCCTGAGCATCACGCACGGCGACCTCAACGGCGACAACGTTCTCCGCCTGGGTGACGACTTCGTCATAGCGGACTGGCAGTGCGCCCTGCGTGCTCCCGCCGAGCGCGACGGCTACTTCTGCGCGCGCGAGTTCGGCCTGCCGCCGCAGGGCGACCCGCTGCTGCATCACTTCTACGCGTTGCAGTGGAGCCTGTCGGAGATCGCCGAATACGTCATCACCTTCACCGCGGAGCACGGCGACACCTCCGACGACCGGCAGCGATGGCTGCGGTTGTGTTCGTACCTGCCCGAGTCCTGACCGCACCCGAGGGAGCGACCATGCGTCGTGCGGAGGCCCTGTTCCCGCTCTCGTTCCAGCAGCAGGAGATGCTGCGCAACAGCCGGGCGTTCCCCGCGTGCGCCCGCCGCTACCACAACTCCTTCGTCTTCCGGCTGACCGGGGACGTGGACGTGGACACGCTCGCGGGGGCGCTGGAGGATCTCGCCGCACGTCATCCGGTGCTGTCCACCACCCTCGTCACGCGCGACGGCGCCGACTGGCAGCGGGCCGGAGATCCGGCCGGCGGGGCGTGCCGTCCCGTCATCCGCCCGGTGGACACCGGTGTGACGCTGGACGACATCACGACGGACCTGGTGGCGCGCCGCTACGACGCCGGGCGGCTCTGCTCCGGCGACCCGCTGTACCAGCCGGAGATCTACGTGCTGAAGGACATGGTCGTGCTCGCCATGACCATCCATCACGTGCTGTACGACGGCTGGTCGATCTCCGTCCTGTGGCGCGACCTGTCGGAGTGCTACGCGGCGCGCCATGAGCGGCGGGCGCCGAGCCTGCCCGAGCTGACCATCACCTACCTGGACTACACCCGGGAACAGCGGGAGTCCTGGGAGAAGTCGAAGGAGTCCGTGACCGCCTACTGGCGTGCGGCGGCCGCGGGAGTTCCCCGGGAGGTGGACTGGCCGGGGCCAGGCGATCCCGGGGCGCCGCCCTTCGCCACGGCGGCCGCGACCTTCGAGGCGAGCGCGGAGCAGGTGGCCTCGGTCCGCGGGGTCTCACGGCAGGCCCGGGTCTCGCCGTTCCTGGTTCTGCTCAGTGCCACCGCTTCCGCCCTGGCCCGGATCACCGGCCAGGACCGGATGCTGGCCGGCACCGACACGGCCAACCGCGAAGATCCCTCCGTGCACGATCTGGCCGGGTTCTGCCTCAACACCCGGCTCGTGCCGCTCGCCGATCCTGCGGGCCGGCCGTTCCCCGAAGTCCTGTCCTCGGTCCGTCGGCACTGGCTGGCGGCCGATCGTCACCGCGACGCCTACGTCGACCAGATCCTGCACGAGCTGGGCCGGCCGGAGGTCGTGAAGGTGAACATGATGTCGGAGACGCTGGACACCACCATGCTGCGGCTACCGGGTGTCACGAGTGCCCGGGTGCCCCTGCCCATGGCCTCCTCGTACTGGAGACCTGTCTACTCCGAATGGCGGCTGGGCCCTGACAGGTTCGCGCTGCACCTCACCTACCAGCCGGCCAGGGTGTCCGCCAAGGCGGTCGAGGCCTGGATCGACGGCGTGAACGAGACTCTTCATCTTTTGAAGCGGGTTGCGGATGCGTCATTCACTCATTGACCAGGACGTTCTGCCACGTCACAGCCGGGTGGTCATCGTGGGGGGCGGCCTGGCCGGCCTCGAAGTGGCCAGGCATCTCGAAGCGCGGCAGGTGGACGACGTGCTCGTCCTGGAGGCGGGCCCCGGCGACGAACTGCGCCATGTGAACCAGGTCCACGACGGCGACCGGGCCTTGCGGCAGTGGCTGCTTCCCGAGACCGATCCGTACTACGTCCGCCCGTGGGCTGCCCTGAACGCGCCCCACTTCACGGGGACGTCTGGCCTGCGACGCCGGGTCGGAGGCCGCTCCCTCTACTGGTACGGCGTGGTGCTACCGGCGGAATCATGGGCGTTGACCCCCACCTGGTGGCCCGTCACCGTCGCAAGCGACCTACGCGACTCCTGGCACGGGGGGCCGTCACTCTACGATCGCACACTGGATCAGCTCGCCTCCTGGTGCGGCGGTGAGCTCCCCGGCGGCGACCCGGTGCCGCCGCTGAGGGACCTCCGGCTCGAAACGGCGCCGCTCGCCGTCCGTCATGATCCGGATCATCCAGGTCGATGGCACGCGTACTCCCCGCTGGACACCTGGCGCGATCCCCGGACGGGCGAGCCACGGGGTGGTCGCGGCGGGGTGCGGGTCCGTGCCGGGGCGGAGGTGGTCCGCGTCGTGATCCGCGACGGGCGGGCCAGGGGCGTCCTCGTACGCGAGGGCGGCGGAGGGGTGAGAGAGGTTCAGGCCGGCGCCGTCGTGCTGAGCGCGGGCGCCGTGTGCAACGCCGGGCTCGCCCTGCGCGCGCTGAGCGAGGTGAGGGGAGGTCCGGTGCGCCGGCTTCCGTCCCTCTACGACCATCTGGTGCAGGGCTTCCTCGTACGGCTCGAAGGGGCGGGCGCGGCTAGGCTGCTGGACACGCTGCCACCCGGCTCGTACTACGCGCCCTGCGCTCCGTCGGCACGATCCAATCTCTTCGTCCATGTCACGGCCCCGTCGGCAGGCGGAGCCGTGGTTGACGCCCAGCTCACGGGCGAGCAGTTGCCCTCGCCGGGCACCTGGATCGAGCAACCGGCCGGCCTGCCGGTCGCCGTGTACAGCTGCCTGTCCGCCGAGGACGCGACGATGCTCGATGGGCAGCGGGAGATCCTTCAGTCCGTATGGGAGCAGATCGCGGGTCACGCCGGGGCCGCACCGACCGCCCTGGCGTTCCGTCCCTTCGCCGATCCGGCGAGCGCGGGCGCGGCAGCCGTACTGCCGCAATCCCTGGACGCCCGTCCGGCCGCGGATCCGCTGACATGGTCGGGATACATCGGGACCGAGGATCATGAAGGCGGGGGCACTCCTCTGGGCGGCATGCTGACCGACCGGCACGAGTTCGCCGAGATCGACGGCCTGTACGCGGCGGGTCCCGGGACGTTTCCCCGGATGGGGGCGGCCAACCCCTCGCTGACCACGCTCGCGCTCGCGCGCCGCCTGGCCGCGATCCTGGCGGGAACGGAGGCGTGATGGAGCCTGCCGGCCTCCGGACGGCCGAGCGGGCTCGGTTCGCGCTGGCGTGGCGGTGCCTCGACTCGGCCGACGCCCTCTCGGCCCGCGCGTTCCGCGAAGGAGCCTACGAGGTCTCCATCAAGTCCGACCACTCCCCCATGCTCGATCTGGAGGTACGCATCGAGCGGGCCATCGAAGCCTCGATTCGGCGAGCCTTCCCGGGGGACGCGGTCGTGGGCGAGGAACTGGGGGGCACGGCGGAGGAGGCGTCCCTTTGGGTCATCGACCCCATCGACGGCACGTCCAACTTCGTGGAGGGACTCCCGGCCTACGCCCACATGATCTGCTACGTGCGCCGTGCCCGGCCGCGGTTCAGCCTCGTCAGCGCACCGCTGCTGGGCAGAAGGTGGTGGGCGGTGAGCGGCGCGGGAGCATTCGAGAGCGGCCGGCGGCTCACCGTATCGTCCGTGGACCGCCTGGAAGGGGCGCGGATCGCCTACGGCGGCCTGCGCGACTACGGGCCCGACACGCAGGGCATGGTCCGTTTGATCACCGCCTGCGCGCGGTCCCGCGGGTTCGGGAACTTCCTGCCGCACATGCTCGTCGCCGAAGGCACCTACGACATCGCCTCCTCCGGGGCGGGCGGCGCCGTATGGGACGTCGTGCCGCTCGACCTCATCGTCAGCGAGGCCGGCGGGCGGCTGACCTCGCTCACCGGCGGGCTCTGGAGCGACGGGGAGGCCGTGGTCACGTCCAACGGCCTCCTTCACACCGCCGCGCTGAGGAAGGTGGGCGCCGTCACTCAGGGTCCGGTTGTTCTTCGCGGGGCCTCAACGGGAACTCCCAATCCGGGCCCACGGAGCGGCCCGAGAACTGCGCCACCTGCCGCAGCGTCAGAGTAGGGCTCGGCGACCCCTGGAGCCGCTCGTCGCGGACGCGGATCTTGCTCTGCATCCGCTGAAACTGACCGGCCTGTTCCAGGGGCCGCATGTGCGACAGCGTGTTGAACACCAGCGTGGGCCAGGCGAAGACCCGTGAGTGGCGGGAAGCGGCCGGATGCAGCCCGACCACGAAGAAGTTACGCCCGGAGAAGACGAATCCGAGCTCGTCGTCCCATGCGTCTCGATCGTCCGGGTCCCACCAGGGAGGCTGCGTGTCGCCGTCGTGCAGACCCTGCAGATGCTGCCAGAGCAACCGTTCGAAGGCATCCTCGCCGTCGATGACCGGCCCCCTGAACACGGCGACGAACACCGCGACGGGATTCTCCTTCTCCGGAAACTCCTCGAGGAAGGCGCGCAGGGACGCCGCGCACTCCCCCACACCCTCCGGCGACGCCAGCTCCGGGAAGACCCCGAACCTGTACCGGGCCTGCCGGACCGCGGACGCGCCGCCGACGCAGGTGTACGCCTCGCTCAGCATCATCGCCCGGAACTGGGCGTGGGCGAGCTTCGTGAACGGGTCGGTGTCCGTGGCCGTGTCATGGGGGCAGATCTTCACCAGTTGCCCGTCCACGTAGCCGTGATAGGCCCCTGGCTCCTGCTCTGGCCGCATGTCCACCTTCGACTCCCCTCGATCAACTGGGCTTGTGGCCGTTGGCGGAATACGCCGTGGCCTGGATCCCGTACAGATCCGCGTAGCGGCCGTCGAGCCGCATGAGTTCGGCGTGGGTGCCGTGCTCGATCAGCCGGCCCTTGTCCAGCACCAAGATCATGTCTGCGCCGGTGACGGTCGAGAATCGATGGGACACGATGATCGTGATCGCTCCCGTCCGCGCGGCCAGGTCGCGGGCACGCTCCATGTAACGCTCGAAGATGGACTGCTCGCTCGGCGCGTCGAGAGAGGCCGTCGGCTCGTCGAGCACGAACAGCAGCGGATTCCGGCGCATGGACGCGCGGGCCAAGGCGGTGCGCTGCCACTGTCCCTCGGACAGGTCGACTCCGCCCAGTTCGCGTCCCAGCTGAGTACCGAGGCCATCGGGCAGCCGGCGGACGAGTTCCCCCGCGTCGGCGTAGCCGATCGCCTCCTCGATCCGCTGAGGATCGTTCAGGTGCGCCAGGTCTCCCAGGCCGATCGTCTCGGCGAACGTCGTGCGGAAGCGGCCGAAGTCCTGGAACGCCGCGCTCAGCCGGGCGCGCCAGCCCGCGGTCTCGAGTGAGGACAGCTCCGTGCCGTCGACCAGGATCCGCCCCGAGCTGACCGGGTAGAACTTGCCCAGCAGCTTGACCAGGGTCGTCTTGCCAGAGCCGTACTCACCCACGATGGCGACGACGCTGCCGGCGGGGATGCGCACGCTGACCTCGTCCAGCGCGGGGTGGCCCGTCCCTGAGTAGGCGTAGCTGACCTTGTCCAGCAGAATTCCCTCGGTCAGCCGGTCGGGCGTCGGGAGCGTACCGGAGTCGGCGTGCTTGTGGGCGGCCACGTACTCCCGCAGCCACAGGTAAGGCTCGACGACCCGCGCGGCGCCGGTCGTGTCCGCCGTATTGGACACCGCCGCCTGCATGGCCTGCCGCAGGCTCGCCGCGGTGACGATCACGAGCACCAGGTCTCCGGCGGTGCCCTGCCCCTGACCGGCGCGCTGGACCATGAGCGCGAGCCCGGCGATGAAGGCGGCGGCGAAGGCGATGGACCCCACCAGCTTCCAGGCCGATGCCGCCCACTGGGCGCGCTGGCGTTCGCGCATCATCTGATCCCAGGCCGCGCTCTGCCGGCGGACCACCGTCTCCGCCGCTCCGGAGACACGCAGTTCCTTGTTGCTGGCGGCGTTGGTCGCCAGATCGAACAGGTGCTGCTGCAGCCGGTCGATCTCCGCGGTGGCGATGTCGGCCCGCTTCAGCAGGTGCTGCCCGCGCTGATTGCACCAGACGGGGACGGCGGCGAAGACGATGAGCAGGAGCAGCAGGGGACTCAGCACACCGAGAATCAGCATCACGATGACGATCCGCAGGATTCCCCCGGCCGCCATGATCGCTTTCCAGAAGAGGCCGAGCAGCTTGCCCGACGCGCCCCGGACAACCGTGACCCGGTCCAGGAAGTCGCTGCGCTCAAGGTGATCGAGGCCCTCGATGGTGGCGATGTCCTCGTGGATGCGGGGGTGCAGGTGGAGCCGCCCGACCTGGTCCGCGGTGGTGTTGGTCAGCGTACCCGCCACGTCCTGCAGAACCATGGTGAGGCCGTACGCGAGCGCCGCTCCGACGCTGCCGATGACGGCGGCCTGCAGGTATCCGGCCGCCGCCGCGTCGACGGTGGCGCGCAACGTCAGCGCCGCCGCCGCGGTCATCACCGTCGTGCCCGCCACCACCAGCAGTGAGCCGGCGGTGAGTCCACGCGCCCCTCGCCAGGAGACGAGGAAGAGCTCCAGCCACAGTGCGAGATAGCGCCTCATCACAGCTCCCCTTCCTCGATGCGCTCGTCGTAGCCGCGGTTGAAGCGCTCGGCCTGGATGGCGAACATCTCCGCGTACGAGCCGCCCAGCGCCATCAGGTCGTCGTGAGTGCCGGACTCGGTGATGCGCCCGCCGTCGAGCATGACGATGCGGTCGGCCATGCGCACCGTGGACAACCGGTGGGAGATCAGTACGACGCTCGTCTCACCCCGGTGCTTGGCCAGGCGGTCGAAGACGTCGAACTCGGTACGCACGTCCAGGTGGGCGGTGGGCTCGTCGAGGATGAGCAGCCGGGCCCCACGGCGCACGGCGTACAGCGCTCGCGCGAGGACGACCTGTTGCCATTGGCCACCGGAGAGATCGACTCCGCCTTCGCGGACGCGGGCGAGCGGCGTCTCCCATCCGCCGCTCAATCTCTCCAGCACCGCGGTCAGGCCCGCGTCCCGCGCCGCGGCGTTCAGGTCGTCCTGGTCGGGTTCTGAAGTGGCGTGCCCCAGCGCGATGTTGTCGCTGACGCTGAGGTGGTAGCGCACGAAGTCCTGGAAGACCACAGAAAGCCGTGATCGCCACAGGCGGGGGTCGATCTCTTCGATGTCCCGCCCGTCAGCGGTGACGCGGCCGCCGGTCGGCGCGTAGAGCCCGGACAGCAGCTTGATCAGCGTGGATTTGCCGGCGCCGTTGAGGCCGACGATGGCCAGCAGTTCCCCCGGGCGGATCTCGAGGTCCAGCTCCCGCAGCACGGAACGGCTGGTGCCCGGGTAGGTGAAGGAGACGCCCTGAAACCGCACCAGCGGGGGAGGCCGTTCGCTGAGGTCTTCGCGGGGCCCGGGATCGCCCTGCGGGACGGTGACCGCGAGTTCGTGACGTAACCGGTCCGTGGCTTCCAGCACACGGGCCGCCGAGGCCATCTTGTACTGCTCCATGCTCCGGCCCAGTACCTGGAAGACCGACCAGCCGGCGGTCAGCACGGCCGCCAGGACGCCTATCGGCGTGGAGCCCTGCGCCGCGCTCACCGTGACGGCCGCGTACGCCGGGACAAGGCCCACCGCGACCAGCCCGAACTGCCGCCACTGACCGCGCATGATGCGTGCCACGTAGTCCCAGAACGCCTCGTTGGCGCTCACGATGTGGTGCTGCATGCGGTCGATCATCCACGCCGCGAATCCGAAGATGCGGATGTCCTTGCCCTCACCCGCGGAGACGGCCGCCTGCCGCCAGACGTCCGCGTGCAGCTCCCCCTTGATCGCGCCCCGCCACAGGGCGGCCATCTCGGTGGCCTGGCGGTTGCAGATGTGCCAGTTCAGGAGGGCCGGCAGGAGTACCAGGGGCACCAGCCACCACGCGTACCAGGCCAGCACAGCGCAGGAGGCGGCGACGCCGAGGAGGCTGGCCAGCCAGCGCAGCTGTGCGATCGCGCCCTCGGCCGGGGTCGTGTCGTATCCCCGTGCGGGGTCCAGGGTGACCTCCCTGACCAGCCGCTGCACGGTGGGGTTCTCAAGCGGCGCGAGGTACCGGCTGCCGGAGACGAGGTGAGCGACGTCCCTTCTGTGCTCGCCGTCGATCCGTGCGGTGATCCCGGCCCTGAGCGGGCCGTCCATCGCTTCTCCGACGGCCCCCAGCAGCAGGACGCCCGAAAAGGCGAGCAGCCCGGGGAACACCGCCGCGGCGATGCCCCCTGAGCCGCCGGTCGCGATCAGCGTGTCGACCAGATGGGCCAGCACGAGCGCGGTCACAGCGGGGGTAAGGGCCTCCACCACCAGGACAGCCATAAGTGCCACCACAGAAACCGCGCCAGCCGCCCCCAGGACTTTGGCCTGGGTCCTTACTCCCGCGAGAAAGTCCAACGCTCCACCTCGTTGTCGCCGACCAGGACGTTGTGCAAGTGCGGAATGGTGTCACATGCACAGCGCCTTTGTCATCGAACCCTCCCCGCGTGACGACGGGGAGTCAACGCCTCTGTTCACCGTCGCCGCGCTGCGACTGGGCGTGCGCCTCCACGGCCAGGGCGAACTCGTCGAAACGGGGACTGTCGAAAATAGTGCTCAGCGGAAGTACGACGCCGAAAGCATCCGTGACCCGCGCGTAGATGCGCATGGCCGACAACGAGTCGCCGCTGGCGTCGAAGAAATCCGTGGTCTCGCCGACTTCGACTCCCAGGATATCCTGCCAGATTTCCCGGAGTGTAACGCTGTTCATGATGACGGTCATGTCCTTGCTCCCTCGAACGGTGTAGCCCAATAATCAGGACCAGAAGCCCGTCGGTCAAGAAAGGCAGCCGGACACATGAACGACGTCGAAATGACCGAACTACTCCTGGATATCGCGGACGCCGGCGAACACGGAATCGCCGACCGGTTACGCCGGGAGAATCCCTGCCACGTGGCGCGGACGGCGCTGGAGGAGCTGACTTTCCGGCTGAATCCCGCGATGGTCACCGAGCCGGCGGTCGACGTGCAATTCCTGCTTTCGGCGGGCGACCGCTCGGTGGAATTCGCACTGCGCGTGGGCGCGGCCGGAATCCAGGTCACCGAGGGGAAGGCGCCGCAGCAGAGTGTGACCATCCGCTGGGAGTTGCGAGACCTGGTGCTCGCGCTCTACGGCCGGCCTGGCGCCGCATGCGACGCCACCCGCGTCGTGAGCGTGGACGGCGAGCCCGGGCCCAGGACGAACGCCCCCGACGACCCGTGGCTGCTGCGCTACAAGGCGGCCGGACGGGTGGCCGGAGAGGTGCTGAACGCCTTGTCACCGGTCGCGCCGTCGGTCCGCCACGAAGCGCTGAAGGCGGGCGCCGACAAGTGGGGGGAGAACTGGTTCGCCGCCCACTACGACCGCCACTTCGCGAAGTACCGCGACCGGAGGGTAAATGTCCTGGAGATAGGCATAGGCGGTTTCGAGGCGCCCGGCGAGGGCGGAGAGTCCTTGCGCATGTGGAAATCCTATTTCCGTCGCGGGATTATTCACGGCCTGGACATCTTCGACAAGTCACCGCTCGCCCAGCCGCGCGTGCGAATTCATCGGGCCGACCAGTCGGACCCTCTTTCGCTGCGCGAAGTCGCCGATCAGATCGACGGCATCGACCTGATCATCGATGATGGCAGCCATATCAGCTCGCACACCATCACCGCGTTCCACACACTGTTCCCATTGCTCAAGGACGGTGGGCTCTATGTCGTCGAAGACGTACAGACGTCTTACTGGCCCGGGTGGAACGGCGGCCACACGTCGTTCACCCACACGGCGACATGGATCGGCTTCCTGAAGAAGCTCATCGATGGACTGCACCATCAGGACCAGCTCGATGAGGAGTCGCGCCTGGGCTCCTATCTCGACCGGTCGGTCACGGCGATCCACGTTTACCACAACCTGGTGTTCATCGAGAAGGGCGTAAATGGCGAAAGCACCGCGCCGTCGTGGGTCCGCCGGCACACCAACGACATGGAATTGACCCCGAGGGGATCCATGGTCAAGCCCGTGCTCGACCGGTGAAGGAGACGCACATGGAACTCACCTACGACCCCTTGCAATTGGCGGAGGACCCCTATCCGGTCTATCGGAGGCTCCGCTCCGAGGCGCCGCTGTATCACGGGCAGACCGTGGAGGGGGTGGACTTCTGGGCGCTGTCACGCTTCGCCGACGTCGAGGCGGCAGCCATGGACTGGAGAACCTACTCCTCCGCACAGGGCAATGACCTCGATGACACCGGGCTCCTTTTCGGCCCGGCGCCCGCCATGGACTGCGCCGACCCGCCCAGACACACCCGGATTCGCGGCGTGCTCAGAAAGGAGTTCTCCGCCGGGAAGGTGCGGGCCCGGCTGGAACCGATGGTGCGCGACAAAGTGAGCGCGTTGATCGACCGGCTCGCGCGACAGGAATCCGTGGACATCGCGCGGGATCTCTCCTATCCGCTGCCCGCGGGCGTGATCTGCGCCTGGCTCGGGCTGCCGGCGAGCGACCAAGAGCAGTTACGCGCCTGGCATTCGACCATGCTTGAGCGCAATCCCGGAATGATCGAGCTGCCGGCGCAGGCGATGGCGGCTCGCGACGAGATGTGGGAGTACTTGTCCCGCGAGCTCGCCAAGCGCCGCACCCGGCCCGGCGACGACCTGCTCTCGGTGCTGTCCGGGGCGATGCTCGCGGGAGAGCTGTCACACGACGAGGCGCTGGCCAACATCCTTTTCCTCTTCGACGCCGGGATCGTCAGCACCAGCGCCACCATCGCGAGCGCCTTCGTCCATCTGCGTGACAACCCGGATCAGTGGGAACTGCTCAAGGCCAAGCCCGAGATCGTCCCCGGCGCGGTGGAGGAGCTTCTCCGCTTCGACGCGCCCTTCCACTGGTTCAAGCGGGTCACCACCAGAGAGGTGGAGGTGCACGGAACGCGAATTCCAGCGGGTGAACGGGTGATCTTGATCTGGGCCTCCGCGAACCGGGACGAGCGTCGCTGGCACGACTCCGGGTCCCTGCTCCTCGATCGCCCCGTCCAGCGGCATCTGTCCTTCAACATCGGCATCCACCACTGCCTGGGGGTCGCGGCGGCCCGGCTGGAACTCATCGCCCTTTTCGAGCAACTCACCGCACGGCTCATCGACTGGGAGATCGACGGGCCCATCGAACGGCGCGTCACTCCCAGCGAGCGGACCATCACCAGCCTGCCCGCGAAGGCGCGCTGGGTCAGGTGAGCCCGCGGAGTTCACGACACCACCGACTGGAGGAGATCTCATGAACCAACCGGCCGCGGGCCTCGGCCAGGCCCACGTCACCAGCACCGCCAACGGGGTACTGACCCGCGGTGACGCCATCGACTTCCTGGGTACGCTGCCCGACGCCGGCGTGCGCCTCATCATGTCGTCCCTGTGGTTCACGGGACCGTACACGATCACATCCGATGACCCGGCGTGCCCACGCTTCGGAGACTGGTTCCTCAGGTTCATGAAGGAGTTCGATCGGGTGTTGCTGCCCGACGGGAGCGTCGTGCTGGAGATGGGGTGCACCTGGGCGGACGACCGCCCCGTCCGCACGATTCAGAACTACGCCGCCCTGTCGCGACTGCTCGGCGAGGGCGGCTGGCATCTGCTGCAGGAGTTCTACTGGTACAACCCGCAACTGCTCTACGCGCGCGACACGTGGGTGGACGAGCAGCGTATCCGGCTGCACGACTCGGTCAGCACGCTGTACTGGTTGTCGCGTACGCCGGACGTGCCCGTCGACACCACCAAGGTCCGCCAGTACCAGAGCAGCCTGACTCATCCGTTCGGCAACCTCCTGACCATGGGCGACTCCTACACCGACTTCCGGTATCTGGATCGATGCGCGGCCGAGGGTGTCCTTCCCGACATCGACCGCTATCCCGTGGCTCTCCCGACGTACTTCATCGAACTCCTCACGTCGGAAGGCGATCTCGTCGTCGACCCCTGCGTGGGAATCGGCTCCACGGCGATCGCCGCCGAGCTGACAGGGCGGAAGTGGGCATGCAATGACATGTCGGAGAAGGTGATCGACGTGGCCAGGGAACGTATCGATGATCTGGTGACCGGCGAGGCGACGCGGCCGGTGTCCTGAGACGAAACCGAAGCGCGGCCGGTGCGAACGATCGCACCGGCCGCGCTCGCGCGCTCTACCGCCTCTCAGACGACCGCCACGGGAAGGCGGGTGATCCCGAGGATGAAGTTGGAGCGCAGCCGCCGCACCTCGCCGGCCAGGGCGAAGGTCATCCCGGAGCCGGCGAGCGACTCCAGCAGGAGCGACAGCTCGGCGTAGGCGATTGGAGCTCCGATACAGCGGTGCAGGCCCGCCCCGTAGGACAGGTGGCGGTTGGGCTCCCGGGTGATGTCGAAACGGTCCGCGTGCGGGAACACGGTCTCGTCACGGTTGGCCGAATAGTTCCACAGCGTGATGGAATCGCCCTCCTTGATGGTGATCCCTCCGCGGGTGACATCGCGTAGCGCCGAGCGCTGCACGTAGGCGTTGGTCGAACTCCAGCGCAGAACCTCCGCCACGGTGAGCTGTGACCGCCACGCGCCGTTCCGCAGCATCCGGTACTGATCCTGGTTGTCCATGAACGCGAGCAGTCCGGTGGACGCGCTGTGCGAGGAGGTCTCGTTGCCGCCGACGGCGACATTCATGCAGTTGTAGAAGACCTCCTCCCCGGTCAGCCGGCGACCGTTCACCTCCGCCTTCAACAGCATGCTGACCAGATCTTCCCCCGGGTCACGGCGGCGCTGCTTGAGGATGCCGGCGAAGAACTCGAACACCTCGGACTGCAGCCAGGCGAGCCGGAGGCGCTCATGGCCTCCGGTGTCCACGAAGATCTCATCCCGGTAGCCCACCATGCGCCGGGTCAGCCCGATGAGGCGGTGGGCGTCCGCATGGCCGATTCCCATGATCTCCATGAGTGCGCCGGCGGGCAGTTCGGTCGCGATGTCGGTGGCGAAGTCGCATCCCCCGTCACGCCGTGCGGTGGCCAGCGCCCTTTCGAGCAGCCCGGCCACGCGGCTCGCGACCCGCTTGGCGACGGCGTCGCGCATGGCCGGCAAGATCGCCTGCTTCAGCATGCGGTGCCGGGGCAGGTCGGTGGAGACCAGCATGCGCCCCGCCGAGGTGTCGCCCTCGGCACGGAACGATCCCCCCACGATGACGCCTCGGCCGGAGCCGAAGAGCCCGTGCTCGCGATAGGCCCACAGGACATCCTCATACCTGGTCAGAGCCCAGAACCGGCTGCCGTCGGCGCCCTCGTTCCAGTAGATCGGCGTCTCGGCTCGCAGGGCCGCGAAAGCCTGCTCGTGGGCGCCCTCGACGAACAGGTCGATGTCGGTCAGGTCGGTGCCGAGTGCCGCTCTCATGAGGCCTTCGCCTCACGCTGCGGCGCCGTGTCGATGACCAGGGCCAGGTCCTTGAGCACGGGATGGGCGAGCACGGCGGGGAACTCGAGCTCCGCCCCCAGATCACCGCAGATCCGGTGGTGCATGCGGAAGGCCAGCAGCGAGTGCCCGCCGAGCTCGAAGAACTCGGCGTTCCTGCCGATCTTCTCCGCGCTGAGGAGTTCCTCCCACAGCTCCGCCAGATACTTCTCGGTGCCGGTTTCGGGAGCGGCGTACGCCTGCTCCTGGCGTAGGTGATCCGCGAGGAGTTCCCTCAGAGCGTCCATGTCCCGTTTGCCGTGCGTGGTGGCGGGGATCTCCGGCCGTACGATGAACTTCGCGGGCACCATGAAATCCGGCAGGTGCGCCTCGGCACGGTGGCGTAGATCCTTCACGCCCAGGGACTCCTCGACCACGACGAAGGCGACGAGCCGGCGGTCGTCACCGGAACCGGCCGGCAGCACGATGGCGTCGTGGACCTCGGCGAAGCGCATCAGACTACGCTCGACCTCGCCGGGCTCGATCCGGTATCCGCGGATCTTCACCTGACCGTCGGCCCGGCCGACGAACAGAAGCGTGCCGTCCTCGCGCCGGCGCACGAGATCGCCGGTCCGGTACATCCTGACCTCACGACCGTCCACGGACTCCGTCGCGAAGCGCTCCGCGGTCAGGTCGTCCCTGCCGAAATAGCCGCGCGCCACCCCTGGGCCGCCGACATACAGTTCGCCGACCGCGCCGTCCGCGACGGGCTGGAGTTCCGGCGAGAGGATCCGCAACGACACATCCCGCAGCGGCCTGCCTATGGGGATGGCCTCCGAGTCGGCGTCCACCGCACTCACCCGATGAGAGGTGCAGGCGGTGGTGATCTCAGCCGGGCCGTAGAGATTGTAAAGCTCTCCCTTGAACCGGCCGCCCAGCAACGCCCGGCAGGCGGCCGGGGTGAGCACGTCTCCGCCCGTGGCCAGGATCCGGAGGGAGGAGAAGGCGTCCCGGTCCTCACGGACCACGTGGTTGACGACCATGGTCGGCACCAGCATGGCGGTGATGCCATAGTGCTTCATCTGCCGCTGAAAGTCCCCCGCGAGCAGCTCCGGCACCGGCGGGAGCACCACGGTCCGCGCCCCGGCGGCGAGAGCGCACCACATCTCGAAGTGGAAGGCGTCGAACGAGACGCTGGACACCTGCCCCACCCGATCCTCCGGGAGCAGCGCGGGAAGAGCGGGGTTCTCGGCGAAGGAGACCAGGTTGCGATGCTCCAGGACGATCCCTTTGGGCTCACCCGACGACCCCGAAGTGAAGAGAAGGCTGGCCGCGTCACCGGGCCTGACTTCGGCGTCGGCGGCTTCACCGGATTCCGCCGGCTCGTCGACATCGACGGTGGTGATGGCCAGTTCTCCGAGGCGGTCTCGCGTGTGGCGGTCCGTGAGAACGACCTTGGCGCCGCTGCTCTCCAGCATGAAGTCACGGCGGGCGTCCGGGTAGCGCAGGTCCACCGCGACGTAGACGGCGCCCGCCTTCAGCGCGCCCAGAATCCCGGCGAAGAGGCCGGTCGACCTGCTGAGGTAGACGCCTACTCGATCCTCTCGTCCGACGCCGTGCCGGCGTAGGGACGCGGCGACGATGCCCGCCTCTCGATCGAGCTGCGCGTAGGTCAGGGACTGCGTGCCGTCGGTGACGGCCGGCCGGTCCGGATATTTTCGCACCGACCGGTCGAAGAGTTCGGTTAATGTGCGGGGCGCACTGTCCGCCATGGTCCCTCCTGAAGACGACGTGCAAGTGGCGCGATGCGCAGTTGCACAAGGGTCTCGGGCAGCCGATAAGGAACGGCGATTTTCGTGAATACCATCTGAAATGACAGGCTAATGAAGCTTTCGAAATATGGTCAACGCGCGAAATAATCACATAGCCAAGCAGGTCACGCGCAATGAGGGCCTGGCGTGCTCAGCACTCGCACTCTCAAGGCGTCAAGACTCGCGCGCAGGTCGTCCGCCATCGAGTTTCGGCGGCAACCCCTGATCGCCGAGCGTATGTAAAGCAGGAGAATTCAACATCGATCTATGATTGCTCAACCGGCAACATTCTTCGGCACTGGGCAGGAGTGGCGCCGGTATGCTACGTCGAACCTCGGCACTCCGGGTCTGATGCCGAGGAGGATGTAGGGGCGTTTGCCGAAGCCTCGGTGTCGTTCCCACTCCGCCCGCTCGTGATGACCTGCACGCCCGACCAGCCGGCACGCTTGACTGCGGACACGGTCATCTGTCCCACCATCCCCTCACCACGGTGCCGCTCGCCGGTCCCGTGCAGTCACGTGCCACCCCGTGGCCTGAGCCACCAGGCGCGCCGCCTGCGCCACGTCGGGCATCGGCATGAACCTCGCGCGCACCGGCGGATCCTCTTCAGCGGGGCCACCACGTGGCCACGGCCTGCGGCTCGGCGCGCCTGGACACAGCTGGAAGACGTCATCCACAGCCGGGAGGGACGACTCTCCGCGCAGCTCGTGTTCGCGCAACTGGCGTGCGACCTCCTCGACGGAACGGGGGCTCGGCGAAACGCGGCAGTTCAACCGAGGCACCGCACCCGGTTAGCAACAGCACGACGAGCAAGATCCTGGGTGAAGTCGCCGCCTGTGGTGCAGACCACGCCGGTGAAAGTCCAGGTCTGCGCCATGCCAGGGAGTCAGGCGTTGGCCGCCAGGTGAGAGGCAATGTCGTCGGCTGGGTCGGGCTCGGGTGTAGGGAGCCTGCGCAGGTAGGCGCGCGGCTTATCTCAGGTTCTTGGGCCTTCTTCTCGCAGGTCAGAGACAGATGATCTCTTCTGGCAGGTAAGGCGTGTTGAATAGAGCTCGTGTCCGGGCGTAGCGACCGAAGCACCTTCCGATCCCGGCATGATCGGCACCAGATTCAATTGTGTGGAATGTGCTGCGCTGTCTTGCCACAATCGCCCGGTGCGATTGTGGACAGTGCAGCACCGGGCGATTCTCGACTCGCTGAAGACCGACGGCGAACTGGTCGGCGACTGGGCCCGCCTGCTGGTCTCGTCGTATCGGCCGGCGTACGAGGAGATGGTGGCGGAGATGGCCAGGCGCGGCCTCGACTGCCGGGGCCGTCCGCCGGTGTGGGCGTGGCTCGGGCGGGACACCCGCGACAACGCGGTCGCCGTGACGGCTGATCTCCTCCTCTGCCCGGAGACCGACGAGGAGTACGCCCGTTACGTCGTCCTGGACCTGGATGTGCCGGACGAGATGGTCTTGCTCAGCTCGTACGGACGCTGGAACGACTTCATGGACGCAACCCTCCTGGGCGGAGGGCCGGCGACCATGAACTGGTCGATTGATCGGGAGGAGCTCGCCGGTGTGCAGGCGTGCTTGCCACGCGTACTGGCTGGACATCTTCGCAGTGCCCGCCCTCTGGAGCCGTTCGATCCAGCGAAGGAGGAGGACGACTCCTGACCTCGCGACCGCTGTCGCTCAGCATTGGCCGCGGCGGCGAACGAGACAGAAGACTGTGCCCGACCTGCCGACCCGCAGGGGGTTGGCCGAGGCCGTGGACGGCTGGGGCGATCGGCGCGGCAGGCCTCCTTCGTCGGTCCACGGCATCGGGCCGGCGGAGGGTTCCAGACGATGGAGCGCGGGAGCAGCGATCGGTAGACGCACCCGGGGACCCCGATTTCCCAGGCTTTAGTTTGGCGGGAATTCCCAGGTCTTCTTGACAGCTCCGTACATGATCTTGGGGAAGGTGACACTCACTGGCACCATCCCGCCATGGACCAAGATGACTTCTGGGCGATCATTGAACGAGCCCGCGATCTGGACGGCCCTCTCCATGAGGCCTTGGAGACAGTTCTGGCAGACATGCCGGCCGAGGCAGTCGTTGACTACCGCCAGCACTACGACGAGTACAAGGCGGCGCTCTGTCGGTGGGACGTCTGGGCCGCCGCCTATCTGATCGGCGGTGGCTGCAGTGACGACTCGTTCATGGACTTCCGAGCAGGCATCATCGCCCAGGGGCGTGAGTGTTATCAGGTTGCCCTCGCCAACCCGGACGACCTCGCGGACCTCACACTCGTTCAGGCAACAGCCTTGGCTGGAGACGACGGCGAGGACATCTTCTACGAGGAGTTCACCTATGCCCCCTCTCATGCCTACGAGCGCATCACAGGCAACGACGGCCTCTTCGAGGCTCAAGAGCAGCGGTATCCACGGCAGCCTGGTGAGTTCGACATGGGTGAAGACTTCGACTTCGACGACTCCGCCGAGATGCACCGCCGGCTACCTCGGTTGGCGGCGCTGTTCCTGAACTCCTCCTCCGACTAGAGCCTGGCTTCAGGACGAAAGGCGGCTCGGCGACTTGTCACACACAGAGGGAGCCGCCAACAAGACCTGGGAACCGCAGGGGTACCGACAGCAGCAGGCTGGCCTCGGCTTCGGTGAGGGGAGCTGTAAGCGCCTGCGCACGTCTTGCAGAAGCGTAGGACAGCGTTCACCTGCCTGGACGAACCACCCTGATCGCCAAGTCCTGGTTGAAGGAGTGGTGGTTGTGAGCCGAGCCACGATGTCCGGGCTGGTGGTCAGGGGATGAGGGCGGCGAGAAGTTGGTCGCGGCCGGTGGCTCCGGTCTTGCGGTGAATCGCTTTGAGGAAGTCGCTCACGGTGTGCATCGACAACTCCAGACGGCGGGCGATCTGCTTGCGCGACAGCCCGTCGCGCAGATGCGCGAGCACCTGGCGTTCCCGCCGGGTGAGCTCGTACCAGTCGCTGAAGCACGTGAGCAGGTGCTCGCCCGCAGCTGCCTGAATGATGATCGCCACGTCCTGGCTGCCGTCGTCCAACGGTTCGGCCTGGCACACCATCCAATGGCCGTACCCGGCCGAAGGGCCGACACACAGCGGGCGGGGGTTGTGAGGGTCGCGGGCGTATTCGCGCGCTTTGATCGCCATCCCGGCCATGAACGGCTCGCTGGTCCAGCTCGGATTGGGCTGACGTTCACGGATCATGTCCAGCCAGGCGCGTGCCGGGGGTGTGGCCGTACGGATCGTGTGGTCGGCGCCGACGATGAAGACACCGGGTGCCGGCGCTGCGGACTGCGGGGCCAATGGCCCTGCCTTGACATAGCCGCGGATAGTTGCCAGCAGGGCTGGAGTCAGGCTTGCGGCCCGCCGTACGTCCTGATCGTCGAAGGGTGGACGATCCTGGCCGCGCAGGAGGTCCAGCGTGCCCCAGATGCCGCGCGCGTCTCGCAGCAGCAACCGCAGCTGGCCGCCCACGCCGTGGGCGGCCAGCAGCTGCCGGGCCGGGTCGACGTGCCGATCGCCGCCGCTCATCGTCCCTGCCGGGATCGGCAATCGGGCCAGGTCCTCGATCGGGTACGGCTCCGCGCCGGCGAAATAGTTGAGCAGCCACGGGCGGCCGAGGCCGGGCTCGACGCCGTGCCAGAAGCTGAACGAACCCACGTCGGAGGTCGGGCTGGTGCCCACCAGCCGGAGCGCGTCATGGGCTACGACGGGCGCCACCACCTGTGAGACCGCCTCGCCCAGCTCGCCGGCGGTGGCGTGCCGGCGTGCGTGCGCGTGCAAGTCCCGCACCAGAAAACGGCTCTTGGTCATCGCCAACCCCCGAGGACGCCACTGCCTCCAGCATGAGCCTTCACGCTCTGCCCGGCCATGCGTTTTCCGCGCTATCCCCAGATCCGGGGATGGCCGGCTCCCGGCGCATGGGTGATGGTCATAGCGCACAGCAAACAGGAACGTCCTGGACGCCCTCGTATCAAGCACCGACAAGCGGAGGAATTCCATGAGCAGAGCACGAAGCATCACCATTTTGGCCGCAGCCATTACCGCTGCCGGCGCGCTGGCCGCCTCGGGGGCGGCGGCCGACTCACGACACCAGCAGACCAACCGGGGGGTGGGCTTTGTACTCACGACGGAAAACGTCAACAACTACTGCCTGGAAATCCGTGCCGCCAATACCGGTGACGGCGCCGCCGTACACATGTCCGACTGCATTGGCACCAACAACCAACGCTGGCGTTTCGTCGGCCAAGCCCTCGTGAGCGACCTCAACGGTAAATGCCTGGACGTTCAGGACGGCAATATCTACAACGGCGCCGGCATCAACATGTGGACCTGTCACGGCGGAGCCCCACAGCAGTGGTCATGGAATGGAAAGCAACTGCGCAACCCCAGGTCCAACAGATGCCTGACCATCGTCGAGTCCAACCCCCACAAGGGAGCCGCACTCATCATCCGCGACTGCGACAACACTCTCCCGCCCCACCAGCAATGGCGCACCGCGTGAGCACGAGGGTCGTTCGCGACTATCAGCCGCCATCCCAGGCGGACGTCGCCGGCGCCCATGGAACCGAGCTTCCTACGGGCGGCCTGCTGGTCCTTTTTAATCGGGGATGCCAGCCTTGATGCAATATGCACACCAAGGCGGTGCACGGTGAACTACCCGGACTCGTGTGCTCATCAGCAGGATGACAGGCATGAGCGTGCTCATCCTTGGCTCTTCTCTTGTGCCGCTCGAATGTTGAGCTACGAGGTCAGGTGGCGTTCGTTGAGGATCAGCATCCGGTCCAGGAGTTTCACGGCGCAGGGTGCCGATGACCCGCTGGCAGATGGCGGTCATCCTCGGGCATCCTCGGCGAGGGCCCTTCAGCGGTGAAGACCTCCCTGAACGCGCAGGTGAAGAGCGGATCGCAACACCCGCGCGGCCTGCACTTCCCCGTGAGGAACCCTCAATTCGGGTATGGCGCGGTGGGCGGCCGTTGTGGACGGTGCGGGATCGGGACGCGGAGGCAATCCGCACGGTGCTGACAGATAGTGCGAACGGTTCCGAAGCCGCGTGGCGGGGGGGGGGGCGGGGGGCGGGGGTCGCGCACCGGGCCGGCGCCCCCCCCCCCAGGCGGGGGGGGGGCCCCACACAC
>NZ_JBHYJD010000047.1:0-83516 GCF_042740555.1 Nonomuraea sp. NPDC059007
CTGCACGCCATCTTGCGCACCCGCAAGCCCTACGACCCCGGGCACCAGATCCGCACCGCAGCTTGACAGAAGCATTAGGCAGCCACCTCCCTGGCCAGCCGGCGCAGTGTGCTGGGCTCGGCCATGCTGAGGCAGCGGGCGCCGGAGCGGCGCGAGAGCCCGGCCAGCACCTTGCTGTCGCCGACCTCGACGCTCGGGCCGAGCGCGTCGACCACGGCCACGGTGCGCGTCCACAGGACCCGCCCGGTGAGCTGGCCGACCAGCGCCCGCCTGATGACGTCCAGGTCGATGGTGGGTTCGGCGGTGACGTTGGGCACTACCGGCACGAACGGCGGGCGCATCGCGGCCGCCTCGACCGCGGCGCTCCACTCGGGCACGGCGGGGTCCATGAGCGGCGAGTGGAAGGCGTTGCCCACCGACAGCTCCACGATCTTGCTGGCCGAGGTGGCCAGCTTGGCCAGGCGGTCGAGCGCGCCCATCGCGCCGGAGACCACCACGTGGCCGGGCGCGTTCTCCAGCCCGACGACGAGCGGCTCGTCCGGGCCCGCCGCCCAGCCGACCATCTCCTCGACCTGCTCGACCTCAAGGCCCATCACCGCGTGCATGCCGCCGATGACGTTCACCCGCGACATCAGCCGGGCCCGCAGCTCCACGAGCCGGGCGGTCTCGGCCAGGTCCAGGACGCCGGCGGCGTAGAGCGCGCTCAGCTCGCCGACGCTGTGCCCGGCGACCACGTGCGGCTGGAATCCCTCGTCCTCCAGTACGGCGTGCGTGGCCAGGTTGCAGGCGGTGACGGCGATCTGGGCGTGCTCGGTGGAGACCAGCCGGTCCAGCGGCCCGCGCGTGCAGATGGGCGAGATCGGCCGGGACAGCCGCTCGTCGAACTCGTCGAGCACTCTCCTGGCCACCGGGTTGCGCCGCAGCCACGCGCCCATGCCGACGCGGACCGTGCCCTGCCCGGGGAAGAGGTAGCCGACCATGATCTGCTCCTTAGAGGCGGCGCCGGGGCCGCCGCTCCGGCTCTGCGGGCTGCTCCGTGCCGAGGAAGCCCAGCAGGAGTTTGCTGACCGTTTCTGGGGCGTCGAGCGGGATGTAGTGGCCGGCGTCCTCGACGCGCTCGTAGCGCCAGGGGCCCTTGACGAACTTGCCGGAGTTGGCCATGCCCTCCTCCAGCAGCGCCTTGTCCTCGGTGGACCAGATGCCGAGCGTGGGGGCGTAGATGGGCGGGAAGGGCCGCTGGTGACGCAGTTCCGCCTCGGGCGAGCGGTTGGCGCGGTACCAGTTCAGGCCCGCGGTCAGCGCGCCCGGCCTGGACATGTCGCGCAGGTGCCGGTCGTAGTCGCCCTCGCGGCCCATGATCTCTTTCCACAGCCGCCAGCCGTTGCGCTTGAGCAGTTCCTCGGCGGCCGGCGACTGGTAGAAGAGCATGTACCAGGAGGCCGCGCGCTGCTCCAGCGTCGGGTAGGAGAAGACGCCCGGGTGCCCGACCGACAGCACCGCCAGGTGGTCGATGCGGCGCGGCATCAGGAACGCGTACATCCAGGCGATCGCCGCGCCCCAGTCGTGGCCGACCACGTGCGGACGCTTGATGCCGAGCTGGATGGTCATGGCGACGATGTCGTTGACGATCGTCTGCATCGTGTAGGCCTCGATCTCCTGCGGTTTGCTGGAGTCACCGAAGCCCCGCAGGTCCGGCGCGATCACCCGGAAGCCGCCCTCGACGAGCGCGGGGATCTGGTGCCGCCACAGGTAGGAGGAGTCGGGGAAGCCGTGCAGCAGGATGACGGTCTCGCCCTCCCCCTCGTCCACGTAGGCGAGGTCCACGTCGTTGACGTGGATGATCTTCTTCTCGGTCATGCCGACTCCCTGAACAACCGCTCGGCGAAGAACTCGCTGAAACCGAACTCGGGCACTTCCTCGGGGGCGACCATGTTGAGCAACCCGGTCACCTGCGCGGCGAAGTTCTTCGCCATCAGCTTGCGGACCCTGCGCCGCCGCTCGACGGCGGCCGGGCCGAACTCCACGTGCAGCCGGCTGATGATCTGGGCGCCGAAGTCCAGGCGCGACAGCCGGAACTCGCGTTCCTTCACGTACGGCTCGAAGACCGGCGGCGACCAGTCGTCGGAGTCCAGGAGGATCTCGCACACGGTCCTGGAGTCCCGCATGGCACACGACAGGCCGGTGCCGAGCACGGTGTCGGCGTTGCCCGCCTCGTCGCCGATCAGCACGACGCCCTCGGTCAGCGGCGGGCCCTCCGGCACGCTGGAGACCGACGGCCACACCGACAGCGGGCCCGCCTGACGCGACTCCACGACGGCACGGCCACGGTCGGGCAGGCACTCCAGCTCGAAGGCCTTGAGGAAACGTTCCATGGCGCCGGGGCCCCGGTACTTGCGGCTGTCCTTGGTGCCGAAGTTGAGGTAGAGGCGGGCGCGGCCGTACCCCTGGGGGAAGACCATGAACATGACGTCGCCCTCGGTGCCCATCGCCTGGACGTCGGCGGGCCAGTCGTCGAGGCCCTCGACCATCACCCCGCCGCCCCAGTGGTGCATGTGGTTGCTCATGGTGATGCCGACCTGGCGGCCGACGGTACAACCGCGGCCGGTGGCGCCGAGCACGATCCTGGGCCGGATCTCCTCGCGGCGGCCCTCGGAGTTCGTGTAGGTGACCGACGGGCGGGGGCCGGCGGTCACCTCGATCTTGGCCGCGTCCATGATCAGCGTGGCGCCGCTGTCGGCGGCCTGGGCCGCCATGAGCTCGCAGACCTGGTGGTGCGGGAACGAGTACGGCCCGCCGATCCCCGGGATGAACCTGGTCATGTCCACGGCCTCGACCTCATGCGGGTCGACCGCCTCGTCCCAGGTCATCCACTCGCGGATCTCCCAGGCGCCGCCCGCCCCGAAGCAGTCGTAGACGCCCAGGCGCTGGGCCTCCCTGATGCCCCACGGGGCCAGCCACTCGCCGCGGACCAGGTCGTTGTAGCTCTCCTGCTTCTCCAGCAGCACGACGGAGAGCCCTCCGGCGGCCAGCTTGCACGCCGCCGACGCTCCCGCGATGCCACCGCCGACGATGACGACGTCGGTCATGACTCCCACCTCTCCCAAAACGTGCGTTCCTTGGCGCTGACGCGATCGGCCGGGCGGAAGTCGGTGCCCACCGTGTAGGCGACCGGGATCATGCACACCTGCGTGACGCCGGACGGGATGCCGAGCAGCTCGCCGACCGGCCCTTCGTGGGCCACGTGCAGGCAGGTGATCGTGCTGCCGAGCCCTCTGCTGCGCAGCGCGAGCTGGAAGGACCAGATGGCGGGGAAGATCGACCCGTAGAAGATGCTGGCCCGCATGGATCCGTGGGTGGAGCGGTGGCCGGGGTCGTCGTCCTCTTTGGTCGCCATCCGCCTGCGCCACGCCTCGTCGATGGCCGAGATGTCCGGCGGCCGCCCCAGCACGCAGGGGATGACCAGGACCGGTACCCGGGCGATCGCCTCGGCCAGCGCCTGCGCCGATTCGTAGTTCTTGCGCGCCTGCCGGTCGGTACGCCGCCGGCCGGCGTTGGTCCACATGTCCATGCGGTGGAACTGCCACGACAGCGAGGTCAGCTCGGCGATGCGGGCCTTGACGCCGTCGTCGGTGACGACCATCCACCGCCAGTTCTGGTGGTTGTTGGCGCTGGGGGCCTGGATGGCGATCTCCAGCGCCTCCTCGACCACCTCGCGCGGCACCGGCCGGTCGAGGTCCAGGCGGCGGCGTACCGACCGGGTCGTGGTCAGCAGGCGGTCGGTCTCGGTCACGTCGAACGGCAGGCCGGCCATGATCTCCACCGGGGCGGTCATATCGCCCCCAGGAGCACCGCGCCGCGTACCGATCCCGGCGACTCCGACAACACCAGCGCCTGCGCGACCGGCGCACCGAGCTCCGGCTCGGTCACGAACCCGCCCTGCTCCTCCGGGGTGCCCGCGTGCGCCGGGGCGATCCCGTCGCGGACCGCCAGGGCGCCGAGCGCGAGGTTGAGCGCGCCCGAGGCCGCCTGGCAGTCGCCCGCCAGCCCGATGCTCGTGGTCAGCGCCGCGTGCGGCAGCGCCGCACGCACCGCCGCCGCCTCACCGGCGCCACCGGTGCCCAGCACGAGCGCGGGTTCCGTGCCACGCAGCCGCTCCAGACCGCGGGTGAGCGCGGGCTCGGCGCCGTGCAACCGGTCGATGCCCCGGGTGAGCTCGTGGCCGTCCGGTAGGTGGCTGGTGCCGAGGATCTTGGCGTACGGCGTGCCGTCCCGCCCGGCGCAGTGGTCGGCGGACTCGACCACGAAGGCCACCGCCCCCGACCCCTTGACCGGCTCGCCGGGCGGCTGGGCCGTACCGTGGACGGCCTCGTCGGCGGCGACCACGAGCACGACCTCCGCCTTGCCCGCCCTGATCATCTCTACCGCGCAGTCCAGCGCGATCGAGGCGGAGGCGGCGCCGTTGCAGATCGTGGTGGTCGGCCCGCGCAGCCCGAGCGTCTGGCAGACCGCGCCTCCGGTGGCGTTGAGCACCACGTTGGAGAAGCTCAGCACGGCCGGCTTGTTGGGGTTGAGCGCGATGCTCTCGTCGAAGCCGCCGGTGCTCTCCGCCGATCCGGCGCCGGTCGCGAAGACCAGGCCGACGTCGTCGAGCTCCTTCCTGGGCAGTTTGAGTCCTGAGTCCTCCCAGGCCAGCCGGGAGGCGGCGATGGCCATGCGGGAGAGCTGGTTCATGTGCCGCCACAGCGAGCGCGGCGCGAACGTGCGGCCTTCGAGCGTCGGCGCCTCGCCCGTGGCCTCGCGACCGGCCAGGACGGCGGCGCTGAGCTCGGCGATGCCGGTGGCGGCGCCGACGGCGGGGCCGAGGCCGGTGATGACGGCCTCGCGGTGCGGGAACTCCTCGTACTCGCGTGGCGGCTGGGGGGTGGTCAGCACCAGCGAGACGTTGTTGCCGCCGAAGGCGTAGTTGTTGGAGACGACGGTGTCGATGGGCATCGGCCTGGCCTTGTTGGGCACGAAGTCCAGGTCGCGCGGCTCGGCGTCGTCGTCGAAGCCGATCGTGGGCGGCGCGACGCCGTGGCGCAGCGCCAGCACGCTCGCCACCGCCTCGACGGCTCCGGCGGCGCCGAGGGTGTGGCCGACGTAGGACTTGATGCTGCTGGTCGGGACCTGTCCGGCGCGCTCGCCGAACACGACCCGCATGACCTTGGTCTCCATGGCGTCGTTGGCGGGAGTGCCGGTGCCGTGGCCGCTGACGTAACCCACGTCGGCGGTGGTGAGGCCGGCGTCGGCCAGGGCCCGCCGGACGGCGCTGGCGCCGCCCCGGCCGGTGGGGTCGGGGGCGGTCGCGTGGTAGGCGTCGGCCGACAGCCCGTAGCCGGCGACCTCGGCCAGCGGCGTCGCGCCCCTGGCCAGGGCCAGGTCGAGCGGCTCCAGCAGGAGGAAGGCGGCGCCCTCGCCCAGGTTGAGGCCGTCGGAGTGGCTGTAGGGGCGGCAGGGTCCCGTGCTGAGGGCCTGGAGGCCGGCGAAGCCCGCGTACGTGCCGAAGAGCAGCGGGTCGACGCCGCCCGCGAGCACGACGTCGGCCTCGCCGGTGAGGATCTTGTCCTTGGCGAGGCCGACGGCGTTGCCGCCGGCCGCGCACGCCGTCGAGACGAGGATGCGGGGGCCGCCCAGGCCGAGGCGCTCGGCGACCACGTCCTGGGTGCGGTGCATGGGCTGGTAGAGCCCGGCCGCGTCGGGGGTGGCCTGGCACTTGCCGAGGATGATCCCGAACCGGTCCTGGTCGAACCCGCTCAGACCCGCCTGCTCGACCGCCTGCCTGGCGGCGATGAGCGCCAGCTGGGCGGTGCGGTCCAGGTCGGCGTCGGAGCCGGTGAGCTGACTGGTGATCCACGCGTCCGGGACCTGGCCGGCGTACCTGGCCTCGAACACCGCGTAAGCCTCGTCCTCGACCGGGGCGAGACCGCCCTGGCCGGCGAGGAGCCGCTGCCAGAACTCGGCCGGGTCGCGCCCGGCGGCGCAGATGATCCCCAGACCGGTGACGACGATGGGCCGCAGCGCCATTGCCTTCTCCTTCAGATGATCGGGATGCTCCAGCTCTTGGGCACGATGTACGGGCTGGTGAGCGTGGTGACCTCGGAACCGGCGACGGTGAACTCCAGACCGGCGGCGGCCAGGTCGGCGTCCACCCTGACCAGGCCGAGCGTCGTGCCCAGACCGACGCTGTGCACGGCGTGCACGACCTCGCCGACGTCCTCGCCGCCCGCGTACACGCGGGTGCCGGGGGTCGGCACGCCCTCGCCGCCGACGAAGCCGACGGTGCGGCGGCCGGTGCCGGACTCGAACGCCTCGAGGACGGCGTCCTTGCCGACGAACGCGTCCTTGGTGACGTCGACCAGCCAGTTGGCGCCGATCTCGATCACGTTCGCGCCGCCGGTGACCTCGTGGCGGGGGATCGGCTGGCGTACCTCCAGCATGGCCAGCTCCAGGGCGTCCTGGCCGGCGGCCTGGGCGTGCTCCAGCGACTGGGTCCACAGCTCGCCCACGGCGGCCTTGGGCACGAGCATCTGGTAGCCGTACTCGCCGGTGAAGCCGGTGCGGGCGAAGATGATCTCGGAGTCGTTCCAGGTGGTGTCGACGACCGACTCGAACGGCAGCGCCGCCAGCTCGCCGTCGATCAGGCGGCCGACGACGCCCCAGGCGTACGGGCCCTCCAGGCCGAGGACGGTCAGGTCGTCGCGCTCGGTGATCTCGACGCCTTCGTCGTTGTGGGTGCGCAGGTGCTCAAGCAGCCGCGCGCCGGCGCCCGCCGAGCTCTCCAGCAGGATGCCGTCCTCCCGGCCGAAGGCCAGGACCTGGTCGACGACCTGCCCGGACTCGTCCAGGACCAGGCTCATCATGCAGCGCTCGGAGGTGAGGTACTCCACGTCGCGGGCGAGCACCCGCTGCGCGAAGTCGATCGCCTCGGCCCCGGTGACCTCGATCAGCAGGTGGGCGCTCAGGTCGAGGATCGCGGCGCGCTCCCTCAGCACCTTGTACTCGGCCGACAGCGCGTCGGGCGCGGCGGAGAAGCGCCGCGGCAGGGAGGCGTCGCCCACGTCGCCGTAGACGGTGTCCTCCGGATGAAGGTTCGCGAGGACGCTAGCCATTCTTCACACCTTTCGGGTCAGCGATCGTGAGGTTTCCTTCGGCGGCGATCTGGCCGTCGACCCGGGCCGAGACCTTGTACTCGGCGAAGCCCCTGCCGCCCGCGGTCCGCTCGGCGCTCAGCACGAGCTGGTCGCCGGGCACCACGGGACGGCGGAAGCGCATCGACCTGACTCCGGCCAGGTAGCTGATCTCGCTCGCGCCGGCCAGCGCGAAGACCACGCCGGCGAGCTGCGCCAGCGACTCGATGATCACGATGCCGGGCAGGACGGCCTCGTTCGGGAAGTGGCCCTGGAACCACAGCTCGGTGCCGGCGACGTTCTTGGTGGCGCTGCCCTTGACGCCCGGCTCGACCCGGGTGACCCGGTCGAGCAGGAGCATGGGCCAGCGGTGCGGGAGCACCGCCCGGATCTGGTCGTGGCCGAGGCCGGTCAGGACCGGCGGCGCCGTCGTCGCGGTCATGACGCCCGCAGCGCGGGGTTGACCTCGTCGGCCAGGCGGGAGACCGACCCGAAGACGGCCATCTCGCTGTCGTAGAGCGCAACGCCGAACTCGGCCTCGATGGCCACGTAGAGCTCCAGCACATCCAGGCTGTCGAGCTCCAGGCCGCGGCCGAACAGCGGCTGGTCGTCGGTGATCCAGTCGGGCTCGATCTCCAGGTCGAGCCGGGAGACGATCATCTTCTTGATCTGGGTGCAGGTCTGCTGGCGCTCGGCGGCCTTCGCGCGAAGCTCGTCGATGGTCATCTGTCCTCCTAGTAGTGACCGGGGTCAGCCGAGGCCGCCGCCGTGGGCGACGATCACGGAGCCGGAGATGTACGACGCCTTGTCCGAGGCGAGGAAGCTGACGATCGACGCGATCTCCTCCGGGCGGCCCATGCGGCCCAGGCGGATGCGCGACTCGTACTGCTTCCTGATGTCCGTGGGCACCTTGCGGGTCATGTCGGTGGACACGAAGCCGGGGGCGACCACGTTGGCCCTGATCCCGTGGGGCGCGGCCTCGTTCGACAGGGCCGAGGTGAAGGCGATGATCGCGCCCTTCGATGCCACGTAGTTGGTCTGGCCGGGGAAGCCTCCGTCGAGCCCGCTCGTGGAGGAGATGGTCACGATGGAGCCGCGTTTGTGGTTGCGCATCAGGCGCAGCGCCTCGCGGCAGGCCAGGAAGGTTCCGACGACGTTGACGTCGAGCGGGGTGCGGAACTGCTCCTGGCTCATCGTGATGAGGTATCGGTCGAGGGTGAGGCCGGCGCTGGTCACGAGCACGTCGAGGCGGCCGTGGTCGGCACGGATGCCGCGGAACATCTCCCGCACGGCGTCCTCGTCGGCGACGTCCGCCTGTACGGCCTCGGCGCTGCCGCCCTCCTCCTGGATGAGCGCCACGACCTCTTTGGCGTCCCGCTCCGACCTGGCGTAGTTGACGATGACATGGGCGCCTTCTCTGGCCAGATCGAGCGCGACCGCCCGGCCGATTCCGCGTGAGGCGCCCGTCACCAGGGCCACTGAGCCTTCGGCAAAGAGCATCTTCGTTCTCCAGGAATTCGACAGCACATTATCTGGATCTTCACTGAACAAGTTACTAAAGGGCGATATCACGCCTGTATCATTCAGTTATTAGTGCATTGACTGGGGAAATTGGATATATCACCCTTGCAACATGGACGAGCTCGACGTAGAAGTTTTGGTCGTCGGCGGCGGCCCGGTCGGCCTGTCCGCCTCAATTGAGCTCTCGCGCCACGGAATATCGACGCTGCTCGTCGAGAAGCACGCGGGCACCTCGATATTTCCGAAGGCCAGGCTCATCACCACCAGGACGATGGAGATCTTCCGCGCCTGGGGAATCGTGGCGGACGTCGAGCGCGCCGGAATGCCGCGCGAGGAATTCCTCGCCGTGGGAGTCGGCAGCTCGCTGTCCTCCGACGACTTCATCCGCTCCGCGGCCGCGATCGAGCGCGACGCGCCGCAGAGCCCCACCTACGCCTACCTGTGCTCGCAGGACCACCTGGAGGTGATCCTGCGCCGGCTGGCGGAGTCGATGCCGTCCGCCCGGGTCAGTTATGGCGCGACGATGACCGGGCTGCGCGACGCCGGCGACGGCGTCGAGGCGGTCGTCGAGGACGGGCGGGGCCGTACGCTGGTGCGCGCCCGCTACGCCGTGGCCGCCGACGGGGCCAGGAGCGGCGTCAGGGAACGGCTCGGCATCGAGGTCGAGGGGCCGCCCACGCTCGGCCACATGATCAGCATCATGTTCGAGGCCGACCTGAGCTTCCTGCCCTCCGAGCGCCGGGCCGCGCTGTCGTTCCTGCGTAACCCGCCGTGCGCGGTCGAGGCCGTGGACGGCGGCAGACGCTGGATGGTGCAGACCGGCTACGAGCCCGAGGAGGGCGGCAGCCCCGACGACTTCACCCCGCAGGTCTGCCTCGACGCGGTACGCGGCGCCGTCGGCGTGCCCGATCTCCCGGTGGACATCCTGGGCGTCATGCCCTGGCTGCAGCAGGCCAAGGTGGCGACCACCTTCCAGAAGGGCCGCGTCTTCCTCGCCGGGGACGCCGCGCACGTGGCCACGCCGCAGGGCGGGTTCGGCATGAACTGCGGCATCCAGGACGCGCACAACCTGGCCTGGAAGCTCGCCGCAGTGCTCCACGGTACGGCGGGGCCGTACCTGCTGGACACCTACACCGCGGAGCGGCACCCGATCGCGGCCAGGACCGTGGACGAGAGCCTGAACAACGCGCTGATCACCTTCCACATGATGGAGGGGCATCTGTCGATGACCGAGGCGATCGAGCAGCAGGCGGGCCGGCGCAGCTCGGAGGGCCTGGTGCTGGGCTTCCACTACGAGTCGGCGGCCGTGGTCGCCGACGGCACGCCCGCCCCTCTGCCCGAGGACCCCTACCGCACCTACGTCCCCGCCGCCCGCCCCGGCCACCGCGCCCCGCACGCCTGGCTGACCGGCGAGAACGGCAGGATCTCCACGCTCGACCTGCTCGGCCCCCGGTTCACGCTGCTGACGCCGGCCGGGAGCGGCTGGCTGCAGGCGGCGAAGGAGGCGGCCGAGTCGAGCGGTGTGGCGATCGCGGCGGTCGAGATCTCCGCCGACGGGTCCGGCGGGCTGACCTCGCCGGCCTGGGCCGGGGAGTACGGACTTGAGGAGAGCGGGGCGGTGCTGGTCCGGCCCGACGGTCACGTGGGGTGGCGTTCGTGCGCCGGACAGCCCTCGCAGGCGGAACTGCTGGAGGCACTGGACACGATCCTGGCACGGTCGTGATAGGCCAGGTCACGATGCGGCTGAGCCGCATCGTGACGGGCCGCATCGTGACGCACGGGATCGTGGCGGGACGGGTCGTGGCGGGCCGCCGGATCGTGACGCACGGGATCGTGGCGGGATGGGTCGTGGCGGGCCGCCGGATCGTGGCGCGCGGGGTCGTGGTGGGGGCGTGAGCGGGTGCGCATCTTGGCCGCGGCGAGGCGCAGCGACAGCGGGCTGCCCGAGGTCGCGGCCAGGACGCGGCCGCGGGCCGTGCCCACCAGCAGGTCGGCCAGCCGCCGGGCGTCGGCCGCGGGCAGCGGCCGGACGAACTCGCGGTGCGCCCCCTGCCTGGCCACCAGGTCGTCCAGCGGGTCCGTGCTGATCACGACGACCCGGCAGTGCGCGCCGCCGGGCAGCAGCGGCACGACCTGTTCGGCGTCGGCGACGTTGTCCAGCACCACCAGCAAGCGGCGCCGCGCGGTCCAGGACCGGTACAGCGCCAGCTTCTCGTCGGCGTCGAGGGGCAGGTCGGCGGCGGGTACGCCGAGGGCGCGCAGGAACCGCTCGACCACGGTCTCCGGCTTGGCCCCCGCCATGTCGGCGAACAGCTGCCCGTCGGGGAACCAGCCGATCCGCTCGTGCGCCCACCGCAGCACCAGGGCGGTCTTGCCCATGCCCGCCGGCCCGCTGACCACGGTCGTGGCCGGGGCCGCCGCCTGGTCCTGGCTCAGGGCCGCGTCCAGGGCCGCCAGCTCCCGCTCCCTGCCGACGAACGGCAGGATCTGCGGCGGCAGTTGCGACGGAACCACCTGCGCGGGCACCAAGGCACGCGGCACCGGACGCATGAGCGCGACCTCGTCCCTGAGGATCTGGTCGTGCAGGCGCCGTAGCGCGGGTCCGGGCTCCAGGCCGATCTGCTCCAGCAGGTAGCGGCGCGTCTCCTGGTAGGTGCGCAGCGCGTCGGCCCGCCGTCCCGCGCGGTACTGGGCCAGCATGAGCTGGGCGCGTACCCGCTCGCGGAAGGGCGACTCGTTCACCAGGGCCAGCAGGTCGGGGATCACCTGGTGGTGGCGGCCGAGCTCGATCTCCAGCTCCAGGCAGGCCTCCATGGCCTCCAGCCGCGACTCCTCCATCCTGGCGACGTCGTAGCGCAGGCCCCTGATGTCCTCGAACGGGTTGCCCCGCCACAGCGACAGCGCCTCGCGCAGCAGCTTGACCGCCGCCTCGCGCTCGCCGTCGGCCGCCGTCGCGCGCGCCCGCGCCACCAGCGCGCCGAAGCGCAGCCAGTCGATGCTGTCCGGCTCGGCGCGCAGCATGTAGCCGGGGCTGGACGTCTCGATCACACCCGCCCCCAGCGTACGGCGCAGCCGAGAGACGCAGATGGCGATCTGCCGCCACGCGCTGGCCGGGGCCGAACCCGCCCACACCGTCTCCACCAGGCGGTCCACGCTGACCACCCGGTTGGCGTTGAGCAGGAGGCTGGCCAGGATCGCCAGCTCCCTGTTCGCGCTCATGTGCAGCTCGGCGCCGTCCTTGGCGACCTTGAGGGGGCCGAGGACGCCGAACTCGAAGGGCCTGCTCATGCCGGGTACCGCTCTAACTCGTCGGCCGCTCTGGCCGTGCCGCCGGCTTCGCGGATCTCCCTTGCCATGGCGGCGGTGGCCTGCCGTACCCGGTCATCGGAGACGACCGCGAGCACGTCGGCGACCAGGCGCTCAGGCGTCAGCTCCGCGGGGTCGACGACGCGGCCGAGGCCGAGTTCGGCGACGCGGCGGGCGGGCGGGCCGTCGATGGCGGTGGCCGGGACGATGACCGTGGGGCGGCCCCAGTACAGGGCCTCCATGGCGGTGCCCATGCCGCCGTGGGTGACGGCCACGTCGGCGTGCCGCAGCACGCTCATGTGCGAGACCCAGCGGCGAACCTCGACGTTGGCGGGCAACGGCCCCAGGTCGACGGCGTCCGGCACGGTCACCACGGTGTGCCAGGGCAGCTCGCCGAAGGCCCGCACGCAGGTGCGGAACAGGTCGGGACGGCTGCTGGCCACGGTGCCGAAGGTGAGCAGCGCGATCGGGCGGCCGTCGCCGGGCGGCGTCCAGTCCGACAGGAAGCTCCGCTCGCCCAGGCACGGCCCGACGAAGGCGAAGCGCTCGTCGAAGGTCTCCCCGGCGAACTGGAAGGAGCGCGGCAGGTTGACCAGGCTGAAGTCCTGCACCTGCCACCACAGGTCGGCCGGCGGCACGTCCACGCCGTGGGCGTGCGCGAGCGCGGCGGTCCTGGCCAGCATGTCGTCCACCCAGCCGGGCAGCGCGCCGCCGTCGCCGCCGTCGCCGTAGATGGAGGAAAGGTAGGAGAAATGCTCGTTCGACGCGAACACCGGAATGAGTTGTACGGCCGACCGCCCCCACTTACGCGCCAGAATCCGCCCGGCGTGCAGAACGGAGATGTCATACACCACCACATCGGCCTTTTCAGGTCCGACGTTTTCCAGCATGACCCGGCTCTCGTCGAGAAACAGCGAGATGAGCCCGAGCGGATCGTCTTCGAGCCGGCGCAGATCGGCCTTGTGATAAATGGAGTCGTAGCCGATGACGGTGGCGCCCGCGGCGCGGACGACGTCGGCCATGCTTTCACCGGTGACGTAGGTGACCCGGTTTCCCCGGCGCACCAATTCGGAGACCACGGCCAGGTTCGGAATCACGTGGCCATGATCGGGCTGACACATGAAGAGGTAATGCCGTGCCATACGCACAAAGCTAGTGAGGACGGGGCATAACGTGTCACCCCTAACCCCGTGATAGGGGTACCGCCGGTACGGGGCCCGGTGATTACGTTGAGTCATGGCCACTCGTGTCTGGGACTACCTGCCGGAATACGACGTCGAACGGGACGATCTGATCGACGCCGTCGAGACCGTGTTCCAATCCGGCCAGCTCGTGCTCGGCGAGAGCGTGCGCGCCTTCGAGGCCGAGTTCGCCGCCTACCACGGCGCCCGCCACTGCACCGGAGTCGACAACGGCACCAACGCGCTCAAGCTCGGCCTCCAGGCTCTGGGGGTCGGCAGGGGCGACGAGGTGATCACCGTGTCCAACACGGCGGCGCCGACCGTCGTCGCCATCGACGGCGTGGGCGCCACCCCGATCTTCACCGACGTACACCGCGACACCTACCTCATGGACGTCGAGCAGGTCGAGGCGGCGATCACGCCGCGCACCCGCTGCCTGCTGCCCGTCCACCTGTACGGCCAGTGCGTCGACATGGCTGCGCTGGAGCGCCTGGCCGAGGCGTACGACCTGATGATCCTGGAGGACTGCGCCCAGGCGCACGGCGCCAGGCACCACGGCCGCGTGGCCGGCTCGATGGGCCGGGCCGCGGCGTTCTCCTTCTACCCGACCAAGGTGCTCGGCGCCTACGGCGACGGCGGCGCGACGATCACCTCCGACGACGTCGTGGACGCCAACCTGCGCAGGCTGCGCTACTACGGCATGGAGCAGACCTACTACGTGGTGCGGACGCCGGGCCACAACTCCCGCCTGGACGAGGTGCAGGCGGAGATCCTGCGCCGCAAGCTCACCCGCCTCGACGCCTACATCGCCGGCCGCCGCGCGGTCGCCGAACGCTACGAGCGCGCCCTGGGCGACACCGAGCTGGTGCTGCCCGCGACCGCCGAGGGCAACGAGCACGTCTACTACCTGTACGTGGTGCGCCACCCCCGGCGCGACGAGATCATCGAGGCGCTGCGCGCCTACGACATCCACCTCAACATCTCCTACCCGTGGCCGGTCCACACGATGACCGGCTTCGCCCACCTCGGCTACCGTCCCGGCAGCCTGCCGGTGACAGAGGAACTGGCCGGGCAGATCTTCTCGCTGCCCATGTACCCCTCGCTCCCGGTCGAGGTGCAGGAGAAGGTCATCGCCGCCCTGCGCGAGGTGCTGTAGGTCACCACTCGGGAAGCAGCCCGAGCGCGGCCGCCTCACCCAGCGTGGGGGCGGCCGCGTCGCGTTCCGACAGGATCGGCGCCGGCTCGGCGGGCAGGCCGAGCGCGAGGTCGGTGTCGAAGACCGACAGCGTGAGCTCGTTCTCCTTGCGATACTCCGCCGACAGCAGGTAGCACACCACCGAGTCGTCCTCCAGCGCGGCGAAGGCGTGCCCCACGCCGGGCGGGAAGTAGACCGCGCGCCCGTTGGCGAGACTCAGCTCCGCCGCCTCCCACCGCCCGAACGTCGGCGAGCCCACCCTGAGGTCCACCGCGTAGTCGAGCACCCGCCCCGCCGCGCAGTACACGTACTTGGCCGTGCCCGGCGGGATGAGCGTGTAGTGGATGCCGCGCACCACGCCGCGCCGGGAGACGTTCCTGCTGGCCTGCGCGACCGGGAAGAGCCCCTTCCCGGTCGCGGCGATGAAGGCCCCCTCCTGGTACGGCGAGGCGAACGACCCGCGCTCGTCGGGGAAGACCGCAGGGGTGAACTCGAAGGCGCCGGCGACGGCGAGTTCGCGATGGCGCATCACACGACGTGGACGTCGGGGACGTACAGGATCCACCGGCCGCCGGACTCGCGGAAGCCCGTCTCCTTGGCCATGATCTCCTCGGCGTGGTTCCAGGCGAGCAGCAGCGCGTAGTCGGGGTAGGGGTCGCGGAAGGCCTCGGGCCCGAGTACGGGGATGTGCGAGCCGGGCGTGAGCCGTCCCTGCTTGGCCGGGGTGGTGTCGCTGACGAAGGTGAGCAGGTCCGGGCCGATGCCGCAGTAGTTGAGCACGGTGGCGCTCTTGGCGGTGGCGCCGTAGCCGTAGATGGTGGCGCCCTGGGCGCGCAGCCCCTTCAGCAGCGCCGTGAGCCGGTCGCGGTTGCCCTCGACGGTGGCGGCGAAGCGGTCGAGCGCGGACAGCCGGGTGATGCCGGCCGCGTCCTCCTCGGCCAGCATCGCGGCGACCGCGGGAGCGGGCGTCCTGGCTCCGATCCTGGCGAGGGTGTAGCGCACCTCGCCGCCGTGCACGGGCAGGCGCTCGACGTCGACGAGCTCGAAGCCGTGGCGGGCGGCCATCCGGCTCACCGAGCCGGCGCAGAAGAAGTAGAAGTGCTCGTCGTAGATCTGGTCGAAGGAGGAGCGGGCCACGATGTCGGCCAGGTAGGGGTCCTCGAAGACGAAGACGCCGTCCACCTTCAGCAGCGTGTCGACGCCGCTGAGGATGGAGTCCATGTAGGGGATGTGGCACAGGGTGTTGGCCGCGTAGATCACGTCGGCGGGGCCGTCCTCCGCGCGTACGCGGGCGGCGGTCGCGGCCTCGAAGAAGTCCTTGGTCACGCGCACGCCCTTGGCGGCGGCCAGGTCGGCCACGCCGCCGGACGGTTCGACGCCGAGGTGCCTGACCCCGGCGTCGGCGACGACCTCCAGCATGGTGCCGTCGTTGCAGCCGAGCTCGACGACGAACGGGTCGTCGCCGCTCAGCTCGGTGGTCAGCAGCCGCTTGGCCAGCGTGTGGAAGTGCTCGCGCATGACCGAGGAGCCGGAGGAGACGTAGGGGTAGCCCTCGTGGAACATGCGCTCCCTCGGCACCTCTTCGAGCAGCTGCACCATCGTGCAGCTCTCGCAGACGCCGACCGCGAGCCGGAAGAAGAACTCCTCGCGTGGGTCACCGGGTTCGACGAAGGCGTCGGAGATCGGCTGCCGGCCGAAGTCCGCGAACTCGCGGAGCCGGCCGGAACAGATGCGGCACGCCATACGATCCTCCTGAGATTTGCCGTCAGCGGCGGTACCTCACCCACACGTCACCGGTCTGCACGTAGCCGGTGAGCCGCACGACGACCGCGGCCTGGGTGGGCGAGACGATGGGCCTGTTGTGGACGGCGCCGAGGAGCCGGCGGGTCACCGCGTCGTCCTGCACCCACCAGTCGTAGGGGGCGACGATGACGACGTCGCCGAACCACGAGGTGATCTGCACGTCGACGGTCACCTCACGGTAGGCGCACTCGGCCCTGGTGAAGTCGACGCGCACGGTGCCGAACCTGTGTGCCTTGGTCGTGATGAGCGGCGGCACCACCCAGCGCCCGTCCTGGCGGATCTTGCCGCTGCGCGTGTGCAGCTCCAGCACGTCACCCGGGTGGGCGGCGGGCAACGGAGCGGCCGCCACGGTGGCGGGCAGCAGCGCCGTAGGCGGCGGTCCGCCCTGGGGTAAGTCCTCGACGACCTCGTCCAGCTCACGGAGCGTTCGCGCGCCGTAGGTGCGGTCCAGGCGCTCGTTCAGCTCTTCGAGGTCGATGCGTCCCTCGCTGACCGCGACCCTCAGCATTTCCGCAATTCTGTCGCGATCCTGGTCACTGGCTCGGATTTCCGGACGATCGGTCATGGCGTCCACCCTAAGAGCGTATGAATGGCAGGTCCCAGAGATAACCCCTATTTTCCATCACCGAAAAGCAGGGGTTGAGGTGTTATGAGGGCACATGCGAACTTCGGCGGTAAAGGCCTGTTGTTAGGAGACCGCCATTCTTGACGTCAGGAGCTGGTTCGAGGAAGTCGCCGAGCACACCGCAATGACGGTGGAGCGGCTTCCTCTGGAAGAGCTGGGCGGATGGCGCCGGTGCGCGAGCACCGGGAACATCAGCCACGACAGCGGCAAGTTCTTCACCGTCCAGGGGCTCGACGTGCGCTTTCCCGGCAGCCCCGTGGACGCCTGGACCCAGCCGATCATCAACCAGCCCGAGGTGGGCATCCTCGGCATCCTCGTCAAGCGCGTGAACGGCGTGCCGCATCTGCTGATGCAGGCCAAGAACGAGCCAGGCAACCACGACGGCCCCCAGGTCTCGCCCACCGTGCAGGCCACCAGGAGCAACTACACCCGCGTGCACCAGGGGCGGCCGGTGCCGTACCTGGAACACTTCCGGGAGCCGAGCGGGCGGGTGCTGGCGGACGTGCGCCAGTCGGAGCAGGGCGCCTGGTTCTACCGCAAGCGCAACAGGAACATGGTCGTGGAGACCGCCGCGGACGTCGAGGTGCTCGACGGGTTCCGCTGGCTGCCGCTGGGGCGGGTCCACGAGATGCTGGCCGTGCCCGACCTGGTGAACATGGACGCGCGCACCGTGCTGGCCTGCATGCCGGCGCTTGAGACGCCGCTCCCGGGCGAGGACGGCTTCCGCGCGGCGCTGATCCGCTCCCGCGACCCGCGCCAGAGCGCCGTGCACGGGATCGACGAGGTGCTGAGCTGGCTCAGCGGCATCCGCTCGACCGTCGACATCAGCACCGAACCCATCCCGCTCAACCGGCTGCGGCAATGGCGCCGCGACGACGGGCGGATCTCGCACGACAGCGGCCGCTTCTTCGACATCATCGGCGTACGCGTCGCCTCCAGCGGGCGCGAGGTGAGCGGCTGGACGCAGCCGATGATCGAGCCGGTGGGCACCGGCGTCATCGCCTTCCTCGTGCGCCGGATCGGCGGCGTCCTGCACGCGCTGGTCCACGCGCGCGTGGAGCCCGGCTACACCGACGTGGTCGAGCTGGCGCCGACCGTGCAGTGCGTGCCGGAGAACTACGACCACCTGCCGCGCGCGGCCCGCCCGCTGTTCCTGGACGAGGTGCTGGACGCCGACCCCGGACGCATCCGCTTCGACACGGTGCTCTCGGAGGAGGGCGGGCGCTTCTACCACGCCAGGAACCGCTACCTGATCGTGGAGACCGGCGAGGACCTGGCCCCCGGCCACCCCGACTTCCGCTGGCTGGCCATGCACCAGGTCGTGGAACTGCTGCGCCACAGCTACTACCTCAACGTCCAGGCCCGCACGCTGAGCGCCTGCCTCGACAGTCTCAGCGCAGCCGCTCGATGACCTTGCCGAAGTCCTCCATGGCCGCCTCGGTCACGGTGAAGTAGGCGAAGCCGTACCTCTCGCTGTCGCGCAGGACCTGCTCGGCGAGCTGCGCGGGCGTGCCCACCAGCAGCGTCGGGACCTCCGCGAGCTGCTCGGCCGTGAGGTCGGGAGCGTAGCGGCGCAGGCTCTCCAGGCCCGCGCGGCGCTCGCGCGTGAGCACGGTGGCCTTGGGCAGCAGGTTCAGCTCGGGCTCGCGGCCGCCCGCCTCGGCCCTGACGAAGGCCACGCGCTCGGCGAGGGCGTCCGCGTCCACGAGGGCGGTCCTGCCGTATTCCGCCCGGTACGGCGCGCCGGTGAAGCTGACCGTCCGGGCGCGCTGGGCGGCCAGGCGCAGGATGCGGTCGCCGTGCCCCCCGATCATCAAGGGCGGCGCCGACTCCCCCAGCGCCGCGTCGAGCTCCTTGACCAGGCTCTCCAGCCGGTCGGCGCGGGAGGACGCGGTGCCGAACGGGATGCCGGCCTTCTCGAACTCGGCCTTCACGTAGCCGGTGCCGAGGCCGAGTTCCAGCCGGTCGCCGAGGAGCTGGGCGGTGGTGGCCACGTCCCTGGCCAGCAGCGCGGGCAGGTAGAAGCTGGAGTTGAGCACGTACGTGCCGATCCTCGGGCGCGTGGTGGCCTCGGCGGCCAGCACGGCGCAGGGGAAGGGCGCCAGCAGGTTCAGGTGGTCGGGGACGGCGACGACGTCGTAGCCGAGCGCCTCGGCCCGGCGGCACTTGTCCATCCACTCGGTCCTGGAGCAGCCTTCGGTGATGAGCACCACGCCGAATCTGATCATGTCATCCCGATCCTCGCGATCGCGGTGACGATCAGGCCGTTGCGGATCAGCCACCGCCCCTGCCACCGCAGGCCTTCCGCCATGATGTGGGCCGAGAACGTGCCGCCGAACGGGTCCACGTCGATCTCGGCGTCGTAGAAGCCCAGCCACCGGTTCGTCATCGGGAACCAGGCCTTGTAGACGGACTCCTTGGCGCTGAACAGCAGCCGGTCCCAGCAGGGCCCGGGGCTGGTGGCGGCCAGCCGGCGCAGCATGTCGCGCTCGTGCGGCAGCGAGACCGCCTCGATCACGTCGTCGCCCACCGGGGCGTCGGGCTCGGCGTCGATGCCGAGCATGGCGGGCTTCCTGGTGAGCGCCGCGGCCCGGTATCCGGTGCAGTGAGTGATGCTCCCCGCGATGCCGGGCGGCCAGGTCGGCTCGCCCCGCGGGCCGCGCAGCACGGCCACCGGCGCCATCCCCAGCTTCCCCATGGCCCGCCGGACGCAATAGCGCGCGGTCGCGAACTCCCTGCGGCGTTTTTCCACCGCCCGCCCGATCAGCGCCTCCTCCTCGGGGAAGAGCACGGTGCCGGGAGGATCGTCGAAGGTCTCGAAGGCCTCGACCTCCGGGGGGAGGATGTCCTCGATCACCCAGCCAACTTACCCATAGGAGGCAATTCGCCAATAGGGCGGGAAACATGATTCCGGGGCCGGTCCGCAAAATTAGGGGTGCGTCCTATAGGGGCGGCGGAGTGCGAGTTAACCCGGAATTTGACCGCTTTTTGAGCGGTATTCGCTATCAAGGAGGATGCGCTATACACGGTTGGGGCGGGCGGGACCGGCCGTGTCCCGGATGGGGCTCGGCTCCCTGGCCCTGGCCGGCGCCTACGGCCACGCCGACCGGCACGAGGCGGCCGGCCTGATCCGCCGCGCGCTCGACGCCGGCGTGACCCTCGTCGACACCGCCGACTTCTACGCCGCCGGCCAGGTCGAACGCGTGGTCGGCCGGGCCGTGGCCGGACGCGCGCACGAGGTCGTCGTCTGCACGAGGGGCGGCGCCCGCGTCCTCGGCAGGACGATCGACTTCGACGGCCGGCCCGAATACCTGGAGCGCGCCTGCGAGTCCTCGCTGAAACGCCTGGACGTCGAGAGCGTCGGCGTCTACTTCCTGCACTGCCAGGACCCCCGCGTGCCGATCGAGGAGAGCATGGGCGCGCTGTCCGCGCTCGTGGCCGCGGGGAAGATCCGCCACATCGGCCTGTCGGGCGCCACGGCCGCGCAACTGCGCCGGGCGCACGCCGCCCATCCCGTGACCGCGCTGGCGGTGGAGTTCTCCCTGTGGGTACGGCGGGCCAACACCGCCCTCCTGGCCGAGGCGGAACGGCTGGGCGTGGGCGTGCTCGCCGCCCGCCCGCTGGGCCGGGGCTTCCTCACCGGCCGGATCGGATCCGCCGCCGTGCTCGGACCCCACGACTGGCGCCACGGCGACACCCGCTTCCTGCCCGAACGCGACGTGCCGGCGCTGCGCCGCCTGGAGGCCGCCGCGGCCGAGCTCGACCTGGGCGCGGGACGGCTGGCGCTGGGCTGGCTGCTGGCCCAGGACGAACGGGTGGTGCCGGTACCCAGCACCCGCGACCAGGTGCACCTGGAGATGAACCTGGCCGCCACCACGGTCGCGCTGGGCCGCGAGACCCGCGACGAGCTGACCGGGATCTTTCCCGACTACTCGCCCTCGCTCCTGCTCTGAGGCGCGAGCAGCGAGGCCGCCACGGCCTTGTTGACGGCGTCGATCCGCGAGACCGCGTTGAGCTTGACGAAGATGTTGCGCATGTGCCGCTTCACGGTGGCCTCGGCCAGGCCGAGCCGCCGGGCGATCTGGGCGTTGCTGAGCGCCTGGGCGGCCAGTTGCAGGACCTCCAGCTCCTTCTCGCTCAGCCCGCCGGAGGGCGGCGCCGACTCCACGTGCGCCAGGCTGTGCCGGGAGACCGCGAGCACCACCCTGGACGGGTCCTCGTGCACGCTCTTGACCGCCGCGATCAGCTCGTGCCGGTGCACGCTCTTGAGGAGGTAGCCGCGGATGCCGGCGGCCAGCAGCCGGGTGAGCAGCTGCGGCCCGTCGTACATGCTGAGGATGATGATCTGGGTCTCGGGCGAGATCCTGCGTACCTTGCCGACGGTCTCGGTGACCTCGTCGCCGGGGATCTCGACGTCGAGCAGGAGCACGTCCGGTTTCGTGGCGCCGACCATGGCGACGGCGCCCGCCGAGTCGCCGGCCTCGCCGACGATGCCGATGTCGCCGCCGGCCTCCAGGATCTCGCGCAGCCCCTCCCTGAAGAGGGCGTGGTCGTCCACGATGCCGACGGAGATCAGCGCGTTACCCGGGGTCGTGGTCATCGTGCCGCTTCTTCAGGGGGATGAACACCTCGACGAGGCAGCCGCTGCCGGGGGCGCTGGAGATCGTGACCCGCCCTCCGAGCAGTTCGGTGCGCTCGCGCATGGAGCTCAGCCCGACGCCGCCCTTGCCGCGCACCACGGCCGGGTCGAAGCCCCTGCCGTTGTCCTGGACGGTGGCGACGAGCTCGTGAGGGGCGATGTCCACGCGCATGAGGATCATCGTGGGCGCGGCGTGGTTGACGGCGTTGCGCGCGGCCTCCCTGACGACCAGGAAGGCCTCGTCGAGGACCCGGGCGTCGGCCCAGCCCTCGTCGCCGTTGACGTGGAGCCCGACGGAGACCGTGTCGTCCTCGACCGACTCCAGGAAGCCGAGCAGCGCCTTCTCCAGGCTCTTCAGCGGCACCTGGGGGTGGAGCTCCGAGGTCATCTGGCGCAGGTTCTCCATCGTCTCCTGGATGGCCTGCTGGGCGACGCCCATCTTGGTGGAGGCGCGGGCGGCGTTGGTGACCCGGTAGACCTCGGCCAGCGCGAGCTGCTGGTGCGCGACGCTGATGCCGTGGCCGATCCGGTCGTGTAATTCCCTGGCGATCCGTCTGCGCTCGTCCTCCTGCGCCTCGTGGACCTGGTTGAGCAGGAAGCCGTGATAGCTCTCCGACGCCTCGCGGATGCGCAGGGACAGGCTCTCCTCCATGCCGGTGGCCACCAGCGTGAATGCCTCGGCCGGCGATTCCGATTCCACGGCCACCTGAAGGGCGAGTCGTGTCATCGCGACACGAAAGAAAAGTGAGCCTGCCTCAAGAGAAGCTTTCGGGTGTACGCCGGTGGCGGCACGGCGGCTGCCCACTTCCCACGCGTGGAATTTATACAGGTTGTTAATCTGCACCTTTCCGGCACGGAGAGTAGCCGCCACATCGTCCAGGACGTAACGCGCGGTCATTAGGGCCTGTCGCTTGGCCTGCGGATCCGTGTACAGAACGTTGCCGGCGGCGAGCAGGGCGGCCTCGAATTCGACGAGGATTTCTTCCCGGCATGCGTCCACGATTCGCGCCGGGTCGCCCCCAACCCCGTATGCCGCATCCAAGGATGTCCCTTCCGCCCATGGGACCGAGCACTCAACTATCTCGCAGCCCGGCCATCCTGGCAACATATAACGTCAAATGCCAGATATCAGCGCGGTAATGTGAACCAGGTGTTGTGTGGCCATGAACGCGCGGTACGGCCGGCGTTGTTCGTACCGGCTTCCCCCGCCTAAGCGCACCCGCCCCGCACCGGCCACGACCACCGCGACCGCCCCCGCGGCCAGCGCCACGACCACCCAGACCAGCTCCACCCCCAGCAGCACGACCACCGCGAACAACGCCACGGCCAGCACGGACGCCGCCACCGACATGAACCACCTGCACGCCCGCTCACCCCTGGTCACCACGACCGTGCGCCGCCCCGCCGCGGCATCCCCCTCACAGTCGGACAGATCCTTGGCCGGCACGCCGACGAGCGTCATCCAGTAGACGGAGGCGGCGGCGAACACCAGCAGCCCGACAGGGGTGCCGGTGGCCTGCCCCCCTGCGGCGAGCGTGAAACCCCCCAGGTACGACAGCAGCCCGGACAGCACCAGCACCGCCACGGTGCCGCCGGAGCTGCCCTTGAGCGGCACCGGCGGACCGGAGTAGAGGTAGCCCAGCACCAGGTTGGCCCCCACGATCAGCGTCATCGGGCCCGGCAGGTCGAGCGTGGCGGCCAGCGACAGCACCGCCGCCACACCTGCCACGAACAGCGCCGACCCCGGATCCAGCGCCCCTCGGGCGATCGGCCTGGCCGATCCGTTGACGCGGTCTCCCGCCACGTCGGTGACCCCGTTGAACAGGTAGATGGCGAAGATCGACAGGACCCACGCGGCGACGCCCTGCAGCACCTTGATCGGCTCTGGAGCCACCGCCGTGACCGGAAGGGCCAGCACCACGCCGGTGAGGAAGCGCATCGCGGACACGGTCAGGACGGCCGGCCTGGCCTCGGCCACGCACATCGCCAGCATCGAAGGGATCGAACCTGTCGCGTTCCTTGACGCGGTTACTCCAGCCATGGCCGGATTCTTGCCCCCGGCACCCGCGAAGATAAGGGGGTGATACGAAAGTTGTAGTCCCGGATGATTCCTCGGATACCCGGACTACAACCTCCCGGGAATCCATCTTGCCCGGCCCGCGAAACCCCGGCTAGCTTCGCCTCAAGTCGACCCAACGCGACGATAGGGAATGTCATGCTGGATTTCAAGCTGCTCGGGCCTGTAGAGGTGCGCGACGAATACGCTGGAATACTGGCACTGCGTGGCGCGAAGATTCGCCAGGCGATTTCCCTGCTGGCGCTCAATGCCGGTCGTACGGTCGGGTTCGATCAATTCATCGATGAATTGTGGCCGGCCAGGACGCCGAAAGACGCGTTGAAGACCCTGCAGACCCACATCTATTACCTGCGCAGAATGCTCGGGCCGGCGGCGGGTCCTTTGGTCGTCACCAGGCCCGCCGGATACGTGCTGCACACCGACGCGGACCGCGTCGACGCCCTTGTCTTCCCCCGCCTGGTCGCGCGGGCGGGGGAGCAGGCCCGCGAGGGCAGGACCGCCGCCGCCGAACGGCTGCTGGAGCGGGCGCTCGGCCTCTGGAGCGGCTACACCGCCCTGGCCGACGTGCCGCTCGGCTTCGTTCTCGGCCCGCCCGCGACCCTGCTCGACCAGCAGCGGCTGCGCGCCCAGGAGACCTCCATCGACCTGCGGATCAAGCTCGGCAGGCACACGGAGCTGATCGAGGAGGTGCGCGCGCTGGTCGCCGCGCATCCGCTGAACGAGACCTTCCACTCCCAGCTCATCACCGCGCTCACGCGCGCCGGCCGACGCACCGACGCCCGGCGGGCCTACGAGGGGCTGCGCATTCTCCTGGACGCCGAGCTGGGCGTGAAGCCCACGTTCGACCTCCCCGCTCTGCATTGAAAAGGCCTGCGAAAGGAAAACCGATGAAGGGTGTCGAGCGTTACGCCGGATTCACGCCCATCGACCTGGTCGACCGCACATGGCCCGGCAATCGAATTCGCACCGCGCCGCGCTGGCTGTCGACGGATCTGCGCGACGGCAACCAGTCCCTCGCCAATCCGATGACCCCCGAGCGCAAGCTCATGATGTTCGAGCTTCTGGTGGATATGGGATTCACGGAGATCGAGGTCGGTTTTCCCGTGGCCAGCCGGAGCGACCACGACTTCGTGCGCATGCTCATCGAGCAGGACCGCATTCCCGACGACGTCCGCATCACCGTGCTCACCCAGGCGCGCGAGGAGCTCATCGAGCAGACGATCGACTGCCTCAAGGGCGCGAACCGCGCGATGATCCACATCTACAACGCCACCTCCCCGGTCTTCCGCGAGGTCGTCTTCGGCATGGACCGCGACGGCTGCAAGGAGATGGCCGTGCGGGCCACCCGCGTGATGATGGACGGCGCCGAGCGCCGGCTGCGCGGCACCGACGTGGCCTTCCAGTACTCCCCCGAGCTGTTCAACGAGACCGAGCCGGACTTCTCCCTGGAGGTCTGCGAGGCGGTCATGGACGTCTGGCAGCCCGGCGAGGGACGCGGGATCATCCTGAACTTCCCGACCACGGTCGAACGCTCGCTGCCCAACGTCTTCGCCGACCAGATCGAGTGGCTCGGCCGCAACCTGTCCAGGCGCGAGCACGTGTGCCTGTCCGTCCACCCGCACAACGACCGCGGCACCGGCGTGGCCTCGGCGGAACTCGCCCTGCTCGCGGGGGCTGAGCGGGTCGAAGGCTGCCTGTTCGGCAACGGCGAGCGGGCCGGCAACGTCTGCCTCGTGACGCTCGGCATGAACATGTACTCCCACGGCGTCGACCCCGGGCTCGACTTCTCCGACATCAGCGCGATCCGGCGCACCGTCGAGATCTGCAACGAGCTGCCCGTCCACCCCCGCCACCCCTACGGCGGCGACCTGGTCTACACCGCCTTCTCCGGCTCACACCAGGACGCCATCAAGAAGGGCTTCGACGAGCTGGAACGGCAGGCGCTCGCGCGTGACCTGCCCGCCGGTGAACTGCCGTGGCGGGTGCCGTACCTGCCGGTGGATCCCAAGGACGTGGGCCGCACCTACGAGGCGGTCGTGCGCGTGAACAGTCAGTCGGGCAAGGGCGGCGTCGCCTACGTGATGAGCGCGTGGCACGGCATGAACCTGCCGCGCGGCCTTCAGAGCGACCTGGCGGCGAAGGTGCAGGCGCACGCGGACACGATGGGCGGCGAGCTGTCGCCGAGCCTGATCGGCGCGTTGTTCGCGCAGGAGTACCTGTACCACGGGGACGCCGCCGAGGCGGCCGGCTGGCACACGCCCATCACCGCCTTGCTGTACGTGGACGGGGCCTTCGACCACTGCGGCCCGCGGGCCGACACCTTCCGCACGCTCGGCGCGCTGCTCGGTCCCTGGGGCATCCAGGTACGCGTCGTCCACCGTACGGGCCGATCCCTCGACCACGAGGAGCTCGAGCCCCACCAGCGGCTGCTCGGCGGCTGCTCGCGAGAAGAGACCGTGATCTACGCGGAGTGCGCGCTCGGCGACGAGGTGGCCTGGGGCGTCGGCATCGACGCCGACATCGCCACCGCCGCCTTCCTGGCCGTGCGGGCCGCCGGGACGCGCCTGGTCCGCGAGACCCACACCAGCCGTGCTGTGAGCGTCGCCGCGGTGGGGCACTAGGAACGGGGAGAAGCGATGTCACTGGCCACTCTGCGCGCGCTGCTGGACGAAACGGTGTCCGGCAAGGGCCGCATCGCGATGGTCACCGGGGCCGTCGCCACCGGCAAGAGCAAGCTCCTGTACGGCTTCGCCGAAGGCGTCTTCGAGCAGGGCGCGCTACCGCTGACCGCGACCGGCTCCCGCGCCGAGTCCGAGGTCCCGCTGGGCGTGCTCTCCCAGCTCATCCACAGCGCCCCGCTGACGGAGGAGCAGCAGGAGACCACGCTCGGCCTGATGCGCGAGGACGCCCGCGCGAAGCTCGGCCTGGACCCGCGCTCGGAGGCCATCGAGCACATGGACGTCCAGGTCGTGGACGCGCTGGCCAGGGTTCTGCTGGACCTGTCCGAGCGCTGCCCGCTGGTGATCATGGTGGACGACGTCCACTACGCCGACCGCGGCTCCCAGCTGTGCCTGTCGTACCTGGCGCGCCGGGTCAGGTTCGCCAAGATCATGCTGGTCTTCAGCGCCGCCGACCACAGCCCGCACCTGCAGAGCCTCTTCCACACCGAGGTTCTGCGCCAGCCCCACTGCCGTCGGGTGCGCCTGTCGCACCTGTCGGCGGAGGGCGTGGCGGAGCGGGTGGCCGAGCGCGCCGGCGCCGAGGCGGCCGAACGGCACGCGGCCACCTGCCACGAGCTCAGCGGCGGCAACCGGCTGCTGGCCGACGCGCTGCTGGAGGACCTTCAGGACAGCGGCGCCCCCGCCACCCGCTACGGCGACGCCGTCCTGGCCTGCCTGCACCGGGCCGACCTGCGCATGCTGGTGACGGCCAGGGGCCTGGCGGTGCTGGGCGAGCCGGAGCGCCTGGGCAGGCTGCTCGGTGAGAGCGAGCCGGCCACCGCCAAGGCGCTGATGGCCCTGGACGGCGTCGGCCTGCTCGACGAGGGCCGCTTCCGCCACGAGACGGCCAGGTCGGCCGTGCTGGGCGAGCTCGACCCCGCCGAGCGCGTCGGCCTGCACCGCCAGGCGGCCGAGCTCACCTACGACGAGGGCGCTCCGGTCGCCGTCGTGGCACAGCACCTGCTGAAGGCCGGGCACGCCGAGGAGCCGTGGGCGCTGTCGGTGCTGGAGGAGGCGGCCTCGCACGCGCTGCGCGACGACGGCGTGGAGATCGCGATCGAGTACCTGAAGCTCGCCTCGCGCGCCTGCGACGACCAGCGGCGGCGGGCCAGGATCGCGACCATGCTGGTACGCGCCAAGTGGCGCATCGACCCCGGCACGCCGACCGGCCAGCTCGCCGAGCTCACCGACGCCCTGCACAAGGGCAATCTGGGCGGCTCCGACGCGGTGGTGCTGGCCAAGGCGCTGCTGTGGCACGGCCACGCCGGCGACGCCAAGGAGGTGCTCGGCCACCTCGCCGAGCCCGACCGGCTCGACCAGGAGGCGGTGGCGGAGGTGGCCGCGGCCCGTCCGTGGTTCCGCGGCACCTACCCCTCGTTCCTGCGGCATCTGCCCGGCCTGACCCGCGAGCAGGCGGGCAGCGCCGCCTCGTCGCTGCGGGTGGGGCGCCGGATGGAGTCGGCGGAGGCGCTGGCCGGCGTGCTGGCCGAAGGGCCGAAGGAGGAGACGATCGCCACGGCCGAGCAGATCCTGCGCGGCTCGCACCTGGACGAGATGTCCATGGACACGGTCGAGAGCGCGCTGCTGACGCTCACCTACACCGACCGCTCAGGCAAGGCCGCGCCCTGGTGCGACGCCTTCATCGAGGAGGCGGCGGCCCGCCGCGCCCCGAGCAGGCAGGCCCGGCTGTCGGCCATCCGCGCCGAGATCGCGCTGCGCAGGGGCGACCTGGCCGCGGCCGCCGAGGACGCCACCCGTGCGCTGGAGATCATCCCGGCCGGCAGCTGGGGCGTGGCCGTCGGCAGCCCGCTCGGAACCCTGCTGCTGGCCGGCTCCGCCATGGGCCGCCTGGACGAGTGCCTGTCGCGCTTCGACGAGCCCGTCCCCGACGCGATGCTGGAGACGCGCTACGGCCTGCAGTACCTCTACGGCAGGGGCCGCTTCAACCTCGCCGCCGACCAGCCCAGGCAGGCGCTGCGCGACTTCATGCACTGCGGCGAGCTGATCCGCGCGTGGGAGATGGACGTGCCCGGGTTCCTGCCCTGGCGGGTGGACGCGGCCGAGGCGCTGATCCAGCTCGGCCAGACCGAGGAGGCCCGCCGCCTCATCGACGACCAGCTGACCCGCTGCCGCGGCCGGTCGAACCGGGTCCACGGCATCGCGCTGCGGGTGCTGGCCTCGGTGAGCGAGCCGCGTACCCGGCCGATGCTGCTGCGCCAGTCGAGCGACCTGCTGCAGTCGTGCGGCGACCGGTACGAGCTGGCCAGAGCGCTGTTCGACCTCACCGAGGCCTACCACGCCAAGGGCGAGGCGCGCCGGGCCGGGATGCTCGGGCGGCGGGCCCGCGTCCTGGCCGAGGCCTGTCACGCCGCCCCGCTGAGCCGGGCCCTGTCGCGCGGGCGCAGGACCGACCCGGCGCCCGAGCCCGAGCACCACGGCGAGAGCCCGGTGCTCAGCGACGCCGAGCTGCGGGTGGCGACGCTGGCCGCGGAGGGATTCACCAACCGCGAGATCTCCGGGAAGCTGTTCATCACGGTCAGCACCGTGGAGCAGCACCTCACGAGGATCTTCCGCAAGCTCAACGTCACCCGCCGCACCGACCTGCCGACGAGCCTGGCCCGTGAGCACACCTGATCGGGTCTCACTCCGCGATGGCGGTGTGCATGACCCAGCGCAGCACCGGCAGATCCTCGCCGTCGACGGAGGTGTTCTCGCCCTGGTGCCGGAAGTGCTCGTACCCGGCGCCCAGCGGCAGCTTGAACGTCTCCTCGACGGCGACGACCCGCTGGATGCGGCGGTCGGCGGGCAGGTGCGGCGGGCCGCCGAGCAGGATGACCTTGAACTGGGACATGACTGCCTCCTTTCAGAGGGGGATGTTGGAATGGCGCCCTCTCGACGACGGCGCCTCGGCGAGAGCCTCGGCCAGACGCAGCCGGGTGGTCTCGGGGGCGATGACCTCGTCCACGGCGCCCATCGCCAGCGCCCGCTGCACGCCGCCGGACACCCGCTGGTGCTCCTCGGTCAGGCGGGCCAGCAGCTCCGGCCGCGCCTCCTCCGGCGCGGCGGCCAGGACCTTGCGGTGCAGGATGCCGACCGCGGCCTCGGCGCCCATGACGGCCACCTCGGAGCCCGGCCAGGCGAAGACCCGCGTGGCGCCGAGCGACCGGGAGTTCATGGCGATGTAGGCGCCGCCGTAGGACTTGCGGGTGATGAGCGTGATGCGCGGGACGACGGACTCGGCGAAGGCGTGCAGGAGCTTGGCGCCGCGCCGTACGACCCCGCCCCACTCCTGGTCCACACCCGGCAGGTAACCGGGCACGTCCACCAGGACGAGCAGCGGGACGCCGAGCGCGTCGCACATGCGCACGAACCGGGAGGCCTTCTCCGCCGACAGGGAGTCGAGACAGCCGCCCTTGCGCAGCGGGTTGTTGGCCAGCACGCCGACCGTGCGCCCCCCGAGGCGGCCGAGGCCCGTGCACATGTTCCCCGCCCACTTCGGCTGCAGTTCCTCGAAGCCGTCGTCCACGATGGCGCGGACGAGCTTTCGGGCGTCGTACGCGCGGCGCGGCGAGTCGGGCAGCAGGGAGCCGAGATCCCTGGGCTCGCTCAGCTCGGTGAAGTCGAAACCGCCGTGCCGGGTGAAGAACCCGGCCAGGCGGCGGGTCCTGCGGTAGGCCTCCTCCTCGTCGGCGACCGTGACGTGGGCGACGCCCGACTTGGGTCCGTGGGCTGCGGGACCGCCGAGGCCGGCCATGTCGATCTGCTCGCCGGTGACGGTCTTGACGATGTCGGGGCCGGTCACGAACAGGCGGGCGTCATCCGTCATGACGATCACGTCGGTCAGCGCCGGGCCGTACGCGGCGGCGCCGGCGGCCGGGCCGAGCACGACGGAGATCTGCGGCACCACACCGGAGGCCTTGGTCATGGCGGCGAACATGCGGCCGACGCCGTCCATCGACTCCACCCCGTCGGCCAGCCGGGCGCCCCCCGAGTGCCACAGCCCGATCACAGGGGACCCCTGGAGCACCGCGATGTCGATCGCCTCGACGATGTGCTGGGCTCCGGCCGCGCCGAGCGCGCCGCCCTTGAGGGTGGCGTCGGTGCAGAAGGCCACCACGGGCGCCCCGTCCACCAGGCCGCGAACAGCGGTGACGCCGCTGCCGTCCTCCTCGTGAAGCGCGACTGCGGTGTCGGGGTCGAGCAGGCGGGAAAGGCGGACCGACGGCGCTCTCGTATCAGTGATTCGTTCTGACAGAACTGTCATCGCTGGATATTTCCTGACGCTCGGCAGTGGTTAATGGCAAAAGTGCCAAGATCACAACGCCCTGCCAACCCTTATTGTCCGGTTGCCGATGACAGCTTGTTGCCGCCCTTTCTGCGCGTTGACCCGGCTTCGTCATAGGCGCTTCCATATCGGGATCTTCACTTTTGGAGGACTGACGTGTCCCAATGGTCCTTACCTATCGTTTCCGCGCTTCTGGTCTCGCTGGCGGTTCCGCCGGGGGCCACCGTCCATTCCCCGCAGACCGACCCTGCCGCCCTGGTCAACGTCTTCCACGGCACCAAGGAAGCGGCTCCCGACTTCGGGCACGGCGGCGGCGGAGGGATGACCTTTCCCGGCGCCGTACTGCCGTTCGGCATGATGCAGTGGAGCCCTGACACCGTCAGAGAGGCCGGCGGCGGATACGCGTGGGAGGACAACCGCCTGCGCGGATTCTCCATGACGCACATATCCGGGCCCGGTTGCAACGGCGCCCAGGATTTCCCGATCATGCCGTTCTCCGGTGTCATCGGCCGCTCTCCCGCCACCAATGGCTGGGATTACGTCCAGACGTTCAAGCACGAGAATGAGAAAGGCCGGCCCGGCTCCTATTCGGCCACGCTCGACAGTGGCGTAGGGGTCGAACTGGCCGCCACCACCCGCGCCGGCGTCGGCCGCTTCAGCTTCCCGGCCGGCAAGCCCGGCACCGTGCTGCTCAACACCAGCGGCTCCATCAACGGCGTCGACGACGGCGAGACCAGGGTCAGCGGCAACACCGTCGAAGGCTGGATCCAGACCGGCGGCTTCTGCGGCCCGCCCATGCGCTACAAGGTCTACTTCCACGCCACCTTCGACCGGCCCGTCACCGCGTACGGCACGTGGAAGGACGACACGGTCACCCCCGGCGCCGCCCGCGTCAAGAACAACGGCCCCGCCCGCGTCGCGAACGCCGAGACCGTCGGCGACGGCGACGTCGTCACGAGCGGTCCGGGATCCGGCGCCTACCTGCAGTTCGACTCCGGCCAGCCGGTCCAGATGCGCGTCGGCCTGTCCTACGTGAGCATCGACGGCGCCAAGAAGAACCTCGCCGCCGAGGTCGGCACGCAGAACCTCGGCCAGATCAGCGACCAGGGCTACGCCGCCTGGAACAAGCGGCTCGGCCAGATCCGGGTCACCGGCGGCGGCGAGGACCGCCAGCGCACCTTCTACAGCAACCTCTACCACGCGCTCCTGCAGCCCCACGTCTCCGACGACGTGGACGGCCAGTACCCCGGCTTCGACCACAAGCCCAAGCAGGTACGGCCCGGCCGCCACCACTACGCGCTCTTCTCCGGCTGGGACATCTACCGCAGCGAGGTCCAGCTGATCGCCCTGCTCGACCCGGCCGTCGGCGCCGACATCGCCCAGTCGATGTACGACAACGCCCAGGCCGTCGGCAACGTCTGGGACCGCTGGTCCCACCAGATCGCGATCACCGGCGTCATGGTCGGCGACCCCTACCACTCCATCCTGGCCAGCATGTACGCCTTCGGCGCCCGCGACTTCGACGCCCAGAAGGCGGTCCAGGCGATGGCCGAGGCGGCCAGGAGGGTCGGCCCGCAGGACATCGGCAGCCCGCTGCTCGGCTACGACGAGCGCCCGGGCAACGCCGCCTACATGAGCCAGGGCTACGTGCCGATCGACCCCGCCACCACCCTGGAGTACACGGTCGCCGACTTCGGCATCGCGCAACTGGCCGCCCGGCTCGGGCAGACGCAGATCGCGCAGGAGTTCACCGCCAGGTCGCAGAACTGGCAGAACCTCTACAACCCGGCCAACGCCTGGATCCAGCCCAGGGCCAAGGACGGCTCGTTCGTCTCGCCGTTCGACCCGGCCAGCATGCAGCTGTACGTGGAGGGCAACGGGGCGCAGTACCACTGGATGGTGCCGCACAACGTGCGCGGGCTGTTCAACGTGATGGGCGGCAACGCGCAGGTGCTGCCGCGCCTGGACGCCTTCTTCAAGAAGCTCAACGCCGGTCCGCACGAGCCGTACGCCTACCTGGGCAACGAGCCCTCGCTGGCCACGCCGTGGCTCTACGCGTGGGCGGGCCGGCCGTACCGGACGCAGGAGCTCGTGCGCCGGGTGCAGCAGGACCTGTTCAAGTCGGGGCCCGACGGGCTGGTCGGCAACGACGACCTGGGCGCCATGGGCTCCTGGTACGTGTGGTCGGCGATGGGGCTCTTCCCCGCGATCCCCGGCCGGGCGGAGCTGATGGTCAACACGCCGCTGTTCGACAGCGTCACCGTCACCAGGCCGCAGGGCACGATCACGATCAGCGCGCCCGGCGCCGCCGCCAACCCCTACGTGCAGACCTTGCGGGTGAACGGCGCCGCCACCGGCAAGGCATGGCTGCCCGAGTCGTTCGCGCAGCAGGGCGGGCGGCTGGACTTCACGCTCGGCGCCAAACCCAACACCCAGTTCGGCAGCGAGACCTGGAACGCGCCCCCGAGCTTCGGCGAGGGCGTCAAGCCGTACCTGGCCGGGCTGAGTCCGGGCAGCGGGCCGGTCGAGCCGGGCGGCAGCTTCAGCAGCGAGCTGGCCGTGCAGTCGTCCGGGCGGGCGCAGTCCGTCGCCTGGACGGCCAAGGCGCCGGCCGGGGTCACCGTGACCCCCGCCGCCGGGATCCTGCGCGTCCCGGCGGGCGGCAAGGCCACGCAGAAGGTGGTCGTCTCGGTGAGCCCCGGCATGGCCACCGGGTTCCAGGAGGTCGACTTCGTGGCCGGGGAGGTGAGTACGGGCGTGCGGCTCAACGTCGCCCAGCGCGGCACCGTCGCCTGGGCGCAGAACGGCGCCGGCGTCGGTGACCCGGACCATCCGGGCATCGCCAACCTCGACGGCTTCAACTTCAGCTACTCCAACGAGGGGCTGGCGGCCAACGGGTTCGTGCCCGGCAGGCCGTACAAGTGGAAGGAGTTCGAGTTCACCTGGCCCGACCGCAAGCCCGGCGAGTGGGACCACCTGCGGGTGGGCAGCGGGCCGGTCGAGGTGAAGGCGCCGCCCGGGGCCTCGAAGGTGGCGTTCCTGGGCTCGGCCACGTTCGGCTACCCCGAGGTGGACGTCACGATCACCTACACCGACGGCACCACCGGCACCGGCAAGCTGGGCCTCAGCGACTGGATCCTGAACTTCAGCAGCGCCCAGCCGCAGCACGGCAACGAGATCGTGGCCAAGCTCCCCAACCGGTTGTTCGGCGGTTCGTGGGCGTTCCAGCCGATCCCGTCGTACCTGTTCGCCGCCCAGCCGATCGCGCTGGACCCGTCGAAGCAGGTGCGCAGCCTGACCTTCGGGCCCGTTCCCGAAGGCGCCATGCACCTGTTCACCTGGGCGTTCGCCTAGGTGGCTAGGAGGGGGCGGCGTCCAGGTAGACCCAGGCGCCGCCCTCTCTGACGAACCTGCTCACCTCGTGCGTATAGCCCGCCGTGCCCGCCTGGGTGAAGTGGGCGCGGAACTCCACGGTCCCCTCGGTGTGGATCGCGCTGCCCGCCGTGGCCGCGACGATCTCCAGGCGGTCCCAGCGCAGCCCGCGCTCGATCTCCACCCGGCCGGGCCGGGTGCGCGGGTGCCAGGTGCGCAGCAGGTACGCGGAGTCGCCCACGGCGAAGGCGCTGTAGCGCGAGCGCATGAGCTGCTCGGCGCTCACCGCCCGCGCCTGGCCGCGGTGCAGCTTCCCGCAACACTCGGCGTAGAGGGCGGGCAGCCCGCAGGGACAGGGACGCTTGGCCATGGGCCCATCGTGTCAGGTGTAGATGACCGCCAGGAACCTGACCAGGATCTCCTCCCGCTTGGCCGCGGGCAGCGCGTCCAGGATCGAGTTGACCACGGCCATCCCCGGCTGGCCGCCGCCCCCGAGATCCACCCCCACCGCCGCCGCCAGGTCGCCGAACTCCCGGTCGCCGAGCGCGTCGAGATCCAGCTCCGCCACCATCTCGACCAGCCCGTCCGGCACCTGCGCCGGTCCGCGTTCCCTGGCCGCCTCCGCCGAATCGGCGATCACCCGCAGCATCGCGTCGACGCCCTTGAGCGTGGCGCCGGTGACCGTGATGTGCAGGTTGGCGGGGATTCCGGCGTACGACAGCTGCGGCTGGATGAACCACCCGCGCGCCCGCGCCTCGTCGGCCAGCACGAAGACGTCGATCTCGCATGAGGTGAACGCGATCAGCGACCCGGCCGGGTCCCCGAGCACCCGCAGCCCCGGAATCGCCGCCAGCCCCTCACGCAGCCGCCGCGCCGCCTCCAGCGTGTCCCGCCCCAGCTCCCGGTACCCCTCGTGACCCAGCATCCGCAACGTCGCCCACGCGCCGCCCAGCGGCCCCGCCGACTTCGAGCTCTGCACGGTCGCGTTGATCACCGTGTATCCCGGCCAGGCCGCCGACGCGAAGTACGCCTTCCTGCGCATCGCCGGATCGGCGAACAGCACCACCGAGGCGCCCTTGGGCGCGTAGCCGAACTTGTGCAGGTCGCAGGAGATCGACGTCACCCCCGGCACCGACAGGTCGAACGGCGGCACCTCCGCCCCCGCCTCCCGCAACCACGGCAGCAGCCACCCGCCCACGCACGCGTCCACATGACACGGCACCCCCGCCGCGGCCGCGACCGCGGCGACCTCCGCCACCGGATCGACCACACCCTGCGGATACGACGGCGCCGACGCCACCACCAGCACCGTGTCCCCGTCGATCCTCTCCCGTACGGCCGCCGCCGCCACCTTGAACGTCTCCAGGTCCACCGGCACCGCCCTGACCTCCAGGCCCAGGTAGTGCGCCGCCTTGTGGAAGGCCGGATGCGCCGTCACCGGCACCACCATGTTCGGCCCGGCCCGTCCCGCCGCGTCCCGCGCCGCCTTGACCGCCAGCATGATCGACTCGGTGCCGCCGCTGGTGAAGATCCCGTGCCCGCCGCCGAGCACCGCCGCCACCTCGCCGACGACCTGCTTCTCCATCTCCACCACGCTGGGGAAGGCGGTCGGGTCGAGGGTGTTGACCTCCAGCATCTCGAAGTAGGCACGGGCCGCGGCGTCGTGCACCTCCGGCCGGCCCGTGTCGTACACATAGGCGGTCACCTGGCCGCCGCGTACCGGCAGGTCGTGCCGCTTCAGCGCGGCGATCTCGGCCAGCAACTCCTCGGCGGTGCTCACACGGTCTCCTTCTGGGCTTCTGCATGGGGTACGGCCAGCCGGCCGTACCAGGTGATGAGGGGAAGGCTGAGCAGCATGAGCGCGGCCGGGAGCGCGGTGAAGCCGAGCAGCATGCCGGTGAGCGCCTGCGCTGTCTGCCCGGCTTGTGTGGCAGTGGCCGACGTGAAGCCCGACAGGGCGAGCACGGCGGCGAACAGGCCCGGCCCGAGCGCCAGCCCCGCCGTCTCCCCCGCCGTCCACAGGCCGGTGAACGCGCCCGCCTGCGCCTGGCCGGTGCGGGCGGTGTCGGCGTGGACGGTGTCGGGCAGGAGCGAGAGCGGCAGCAGTTGCAACGCGGCGTAGCAGACCCCGGCCACGGCGGTCAGCGCCAGGGTGGCGGCCAGCGAGCGTGCGGCGATCGCCGGGACCAGCCCGAGCGCGGCCAGCCCGAAACCCAGCGTGGCGGCGAGGTAGCATCGCACGTGCCCGTACGCGCGGGCCAGCCGGGACCAGGCGGGCACCGCCAGCAGGCTCGGCCCGACCAGGCAGACGAACATCAGCGACGTCAGGCTGTAGTCGCCCAGCCGGTGCGCGGCCACGTACGGGGCGCCGGCCAGCATCACCGCGACCCCGAGAGCCTGCGTCACGAAGGCGGCCAGCAGCGCGAAGAACGGCCGGTTCCCCCGAGCCATGCGGAACGCGGCGACCGGGCCGAGCTGGTGCGGGCCGGGCCGCGACGTGACCCAGCGGGTGCCCAGAGTGGCCCCGACCAGGGCCGCCGCCATGACCGCACCGACCGCGACCCCCATGACCGCGTACCCGGCCCTGCCGCCGCCCGCCAGATCCACCACCGCCGGGGCCAGCCCGCCAGCCACCAGGATGCCCGCCGTCAGGCAGACCACCCGCCACGACATGATCCTGGTCCGTCCGCGCCGGCCCCCGGCCATCTCGGCGGGCAGCGCGACATAGGGCACCTGGAAACACGCGAACGCCGTGGCGGCCAGCAGGAACGCTCCTCCGGCCCAGGCCACGGCGAACCCCGTGCCGCCTGCCGGTACCGCGAACATCAGGGCGAAGGCCACCGGCAGCGCCACCGCGCCGGCCAGCAGCAGCCTGGTCCTGCGGCCGGTGCGTACGGCCTCGCGGTCGCTCGCGGCGCCGACCAAGGGGTTGAGCAGGACGTCCCAGATCTTGGGCGCGACCAGCACGGCGCCCGCGATGGCGGCCGGGACGGCGAGGACGTCGGTGAGGTAGTAGAGCAACAGGAGACCGGGCACCGCCGAGAACACCCCGGTCCCGACAGACCCGACCCCATACCCGAACAACCTGCCCCGGCCGAGTCTGCGCTGCGTGCCGTCGTTGGGCACCTGCTGTGTGCCGTCGTTGGGCGGCTCTTGTGGGCTGTCAGCTGGTGGCTCTTGTGGGCCTTCGGTTGGTGGCTCTTGGGTGCCGTTGTTGGGCGGCGGGGTCACGGCAGGGTGCCGGGGAGGGCGAGGGCGCGGTGGACGGTCTGGTGCAGATGGGTGCGGAAGCGGCGGGACGCGGCCACGTCGCCCGCGCCCCTGCGGTTGCCGTCGGCGTCCAGGATCCCGCCCTTGGCGAACCCGTGCACGCACCAGATGACCGACCACATGGCCATCTCGACGTCCACGACCGGGTCGATCACACCGGCGGCGACGGCGGGTTCCAGGGCGCGGGTGACGGCGTCGACGAGCGGGCGTACGTACTGGCGTTCCAGGTCGGTGAGGTCACTCGCGTCGGACAGCCAGCGGTGCATCCACAGCGCGGGCACCTCGGGGTGCTCAAGGCAGAAGTCGAGATAGTCGTCGATGAGACGGTGGATGGCATCGACCGGATCGGCCCCTGACATCCGGGCCAGCGACGCTTCCAGCGTGGCGCGCTCGGCGGTGTGGGCGCGTTCCATCACGGTGAGGTAGAGCTCGCGCTTGCCGCCCACGTGGTAGTTGACGGTGGCGATGTTGAGCCCGGCCGCGTCGGCGATCTGGCGGGTGGAGGTGCCGTCGTAGCCGAGCGCCGCGAACAGCTGCGTGGCCACCTTGACGATGTTCTCCTGGGGATGCACCCCGTCACCATATTCCGGACATTTCCCTCAGTCAATCACTTGATGGAGACGGCCTCACCACACCCCCCAAGCCCGCCTCGGCCGGAGCCATGGCGGGCGTTCGGGCGTCACGCAAGCCCGCCTCGGACCGGCCATGTCGAGCCTTGGGGTGGTTACGCAAAGCCCGCCTCGGCCGGAGCCATGGCGGGCGTTGAGGGTGGTTAGCGTTGCTGGTCGGTGAGGGTGTCGAGGGCTTGCGAGAGCCGTTCCATGGCTGCCAGGCAGGCGGGCCAGTCGTCGCCCACCGCGTCGGCGATCCGTTCGGCCATCTTCTGGTGGTCCGGGCCGATCCGCTCCACGGCGGCGAAGCCCTCAGGGGTGGGCCGGAGGAGCTTCGCCCGGCGGTGCGCCGGGTTCGGCAGGTACTCGGCCAGCCCCTTCTCCACCAGCAGGTCCGCGATCCGCTGCACGCTCTGCCGGGTGATCCCCATGACGCGCGCGATGCCCGCCACCGGCAACGGCTCGCGCAGCACCGCGCCCAGCACCTGCCACCAGGCGGCGGTGAGCCCGGCCGGGCGGGCCAGTTCCTCGGCGATCGCGAGGAACTGGCCGTTGAGCCGGAACGAGGTGATCGCGCTCCCGGACAGCAGATCCGCCTCTTCGCTCACGACTGCCCGGCGGCCTCAAGCGCCGCGAAGGCCGAGGCGTCACTGTTCTTGAACAGCCGGAACCACGCGTCCAGCACCTCCGGCTCGTAGACACCGAGCCGGGCGAAGATCTCGCGGGCGAACGCCTCGGGCTCGGTCGCACCCGCCGTGATGACGTTGTCCGCGGTTACGGCGTCCGCCTCGACGTAGAGCTCCGCGCCCTTGTACCCGGGCACCGTCATCGTCAGGAACTCCAGCACGTTGCTGGTGTGCGCGCGCCCGTCGAGCAGCCCCTGCCTGGCCAGCCCCACGGTCGCACCGCAGATCCCCGCGACCGGGACGCCCGCCTCCACGAACTCCCTGGCCTTACGCCCGAACGCGTCGAGCTCCCCGCCCACCCAGGTGTCGGCGCCGGGAAGGATCAGCAGCTCGCTGTCCTGGGGAGAGAGCTGGTCGAGCGTGATGTCGGGCACGATCCGCATGCCGCCGGAGGTGACGACCGGGTCGAGGGTCTCGCCGACCACGACGATCTCGAACCCGCCGGGCTCGCGGTGCCAGGCACCGTTGCGGAGGTGGGCGGTGGCGTGCCCGGTCTCCCAGTCGGCGAGGGTGTTGTACACGGCGTGGTGAACTGTTTTCGTCATGACAGTATTCTGTCATGACGACAGCATGCTGTCAACTCTCCATCTCCCGCAACCTCCACAACCCTCTGGACCTGAAGGGTGCTCCAACCCCCGGGGAGAGCGCCGCGGAGACACGGAACGCCTCGGGCCACGCAGGCTCCAGGAGAGCGGAGCTCGGACACGGGCGGCACGGGGTCCTCGGGGCGAGAGCGGGATCCGGAGACGGGCAGGGGGTGGGTGGGGGGCGTGCGAGGATGGCCTCTATGGCAGAGATCGTCGGCGGAGGCATTCCGGTCAACGACGCCGAGCGAAGGGTGATCGCCCACCTGCGCGACCACGCTCCCCAAGATTGGCTCCTGCTGCACAACGTCGAGGTCCCCCGAGGCGACGACCTGTTCGAGGTGGACCTGATCGTCCTCACGCCCCACTCCCTCGTGGTGGTGGACGTCAAGGGCACGCGGGGCCGTATCGAGGTCTCGGGCGGACGGTGGTTCCCGCAGCGCGGCGGCGCGGTCGGCTCGCCGGTCACCAAGCTCAGGGGCACGGCCAGGGCGCTGAAGGGCCTGCTGGTCGACGCCCACCGCAGGCTTGAGCGCGTCTACGTCGACAGCCTCGTGGTCCTGACCTCCCCCGACGCCGAGCTGTCCGACCCGTCCGGCCGCGACGCCGTGAACGTCGCCGACCTCGACGCCCTGATCCCCACGCTGGCCGACGTGACGCGGGTGCGCCGCGGCGGCAGTCCCGACGTACGCCCCTATGTGACCGCGATCCTGGACGCCCTCCACCAGTCCGTACGGCGCAGCACCGCCCCGCCGAGGTTCGGCAACTGGGAGGTGGAGGAACAACTGGGCGGCGACGCCAAGGTGACCGAATACCGGGCCTTCAACGCCACCCTGCCGGGCAGCGAGACCGTCCTGCTCCGCGTCTACCAGGCCGACCCCCTGGCCGACCAGCCCAGCCGGGTCGCCGAACGCCAGCGCATAGCCAACGCCTACCAGTCCCTGACCCGCATCCCGCCCCACCCGAACGTGGTGCGTTCCCGCGACTTCTTCGCCATCGACGACGAGAGCCGCTTCGTGCTGGTCCTGGACGACGTGCACGGCCAGGCCCTGCACGTACGGCAGAGCGCCCGCCTGACCGTCGTCCAGGACATGCTGCGCGGCCTGGCCCACGCCCATGCCAACGGCGTCATCCACCGCGCCCTCACCCCGGCCAGCGTGCTGGTGACGGACGAGGGCCACGCGGTGCTGACGGGCTTCGACTACGCCAAGCCGGGCGCCCGCAACTTCACCGTCGCCCACGAACTCGGCAACGTCCTCGACATGCACTACGTGGCCCCGGAGTGCCAGGAGGGCCCGGACCGCATGACCCCGGCCTCGGACGTGTACGCCGCGGGCGTGATCGCCTACCAGCTCCTGACCGGCGGCCTGCCGGAAAACACGGAGGGCACGGACGCCAAGGACCTTCCCGAGGTCGTGACCAGGATGCTCGACGACGCCCCTGCCAGGCGGCCCACCGCCGCGGACAGCCTGGCGTCCCTGGAGGGCATTCGTCAGGAATCCCGTCTCAGGCGCCTCTTCCGCCGCGTACTGTCTTGATCATGGATGTTTCACTGCGTCCTGTGCGCGAAGACGACCTACCCTTCCTCAATCACCTGACCAACGACCAAGAGGGCTCGGGGGCCCACCAGTGGTACGGCTGGCACGACCCGCACCACCACCGCCGGCGCTGGGAGGAGAACGGCTTCCTCACCGACGAGGGCGGTTATCTGATCATCACGAGAGACGACGACCGGCTCGGCTTCCTGTCGTGGCACAAGCAGATGACCAGCAGGGTCTCCTTCTGCTACGAGATGGGGCTCATCGTCGCCCCCGAGTTCCGCGGCCGGGGTTACGGGACGCTCGCCCAGCGGCTGCTGGTCAGATACCTGTTCGACCACTCGACGGTGAACAGGATCCAGGCCGCCACCGAGCTGTCCAACCTGGCCGAGCAGCGGGCGCTGGAGAAGGCCGGGTTCACGAAGGAGGGTGTCCTGCGGGGTATCGGCTTCCGGGCCGGCCATTGGCAGGACGGGGTTCTGTACAGCATTCTGCGCGCCGACCTCAACTAGAGGCTGCGGCGCAGCGTGCTCGCGTGCTCCAGGTAGTCGTTGGCGAGAAGGGTGCGTCCGGCCGAGCGGTGCAGTTCGCCGAGCATCTCGGTGGTCTGCGCCTCGCCGCTGCGGTCGCCGAGTTCCTGGAAGACCTCCAGAGAACGTTCGAGTCCGGCGGAGGCCGGCGCCCACTCGCCGCGTGCCACCTGGAGCCCGGCGAGGCTCTGCATGGCGTAGGCGCCGCAGTGCCGGTCGCCGAGCGATTCGAAGATGTCGAGGGCGTGCCGGTGGAAGGAGACGGCCTGCTGGAGCCGGCCGATCTGCAGGCTCACGCAGCCTTCCCGGTGGGAGTCGCCGAGTTCCTGGGCCAGCCGCATGGCCTGTTTGAGCCACTTGCCCGCCTGGGCCAGGTCGCCGTTCCTGAGGCAGAGGCGGCCGATGGCCTGGCGGACGAAGGCCTCGCCGTTCTGGTCGCCCGCGGCGAGAAACATGGCCAGCGCCCGCCGGTAGTGACCGAGCGCCTTGGCCACGTCGCCCCGGAACTGCCGGACGGCGCCGAGGCCGCACAGCGTGGTGGCCTCGGCCCTGGTGTCGCCGAGTTCGCGGAAGATGCGGCGGGCACGGCTGAACTGGCCCGCCGACTCCTCGTATCTGTCCTGGTAGAGGCTGACCTGGGCCAGGCCTCTGAGCATGGCGGCCTCGCCGTACCTGTCGCCTGAGGAGCGTGCGGCGGCGAGGGCGAGCGCGTGCGTGCGGGACCAGGCGTCGAAGTGGCAGTGCAGGTCGAAGTAGGGGACCATCGCGGCGGCCAGCCCCCACGCCGACGCCGCGAGTCCGGCCTCGGCGGCCACGCGCACGGCGCCGACCAGGGTGTCGTGCTCGGCCTCGAACCAGCCGGTGGGGTCGGCGGTCAGCCGGTCGAGCGTGCGGGCGGGCAGCTGCCAGCGCGGCGCCCGGTCGGAGGTGAGGCTGAAGACGACGGTGGGCAGGCGGGTCATGGCGTGCTCGGTGGTGGCCGTCCATGCCGCCAGTACGCGGCCGAGGGCTTCGGGGTCGGCGTGCCGTTCGAGCGCGTGGGCGCCGATGAGGCCGGGCACCACGTAGCGCGGCTGGCCCACGGGGTCGGTGCCGACGAGCCTGAGCAGGTTGGCGTCGACGAGCAGGTCGGTCACGTCGTCGGCGCGCGGGCGGTCGAGCACGGCGCCGACCACCCAGCCGGGCTGCGCCTGGCCGCCGAGCAGGCCGAGCGTGCCGAGCGTGCGCGCCGCCTCGTCGGGCAGCGCCGCGTAGCTGCGGTCGAGGCTGGCGCGTACCTCCTTGAGCTCGCCGAGCAGGTCCTCTTCGAGCCTTTCCTTCAGTACGGCCAGCGACCACCCCGGCCGGGCGGCCAGCCGGGCCCCCGCGCTGCGCACGGCCAGCGGCAGCCCGCCGCAGGCGGCCACGATCGCCCGGGCGGACTGCGGTTCCCTGGCCACCCGGTCGCCGCCGGCGATCCGGCCGAGCAGGCGCAGCGCGTCGGCGGGCGGCAGCTCGCCCAGGTCGAGCTGGAGTGCGCCGGGCAGCTCGGTGATCTTCCTACGGCTGGTGACGATCACCGCGCAGCCGTTGCCGGGCAGCAGCGGCCGGATCTGGTCCGCGCCGTCTGCGTCGTCGAGCAGGATGAGCATCGGCCGCTCGGCCAGCACCGTACGCAGCAGCGCCGACCGCTCGTGCACCGTGGGCGGCGGCGTGTCCACCCCCAGCGCCCGCAGCGCCTCGGCGAGCAGTTCGCCGGGTTCCCTTCCGGCCAGGTCCAGGTAGAGCTGCCCGGCGGGGTAGCGTTCCCGCAGCGCGTGCCCGGCATGTACGGCCAGCGCCGTCTTGCCCGCCCCCGGCGGCCCCGAGACGATCGCCACCCCGAACGACGCCGCCAGCGTCGCGAGCGCCTCGGCCCGCCCGGTGAAGTCCGGCAGGTCGGGCGGCAGTTGCCTGGGCACGACCGGCGCGCCCTCGTCGGCGAGGATCGTCTCGTAGGCCCGGCGCAGGTCGGCCCCGGGTTCGACGCCGAGTTCGTCGACGAGCTGGGCCCGGATGAGGCCGTAGGCCTTGAGCGCCTCGGCCTTCCTGCCGCTGCGGTGCAGGGTCAGTAGGAGTTGCTGCCACAGGTCCTCGCGGTAGGGGTGTTCGGCGATCAGGCTTCTCAGCAGGGCGATGGCGCCGGCCTGGTCGCCGCCTTCCAGGTGGTGGGCGATCAGGTTCTCGGCGGCGCGCAGCCGTACCTCCAGGAGGGGTTCGAGCCGGCGGTCCCAGAGCGGGCTGCCGGGCAGGTCGGCCAGCGGCGCGCCGCGCCAGAGCGCGAGCGCGCCGGCGTAGTCGCCGCGGGTCACCAGGTCCTCGAACACGAGCAGGTCGAGCGCGCCGCCGGGCACGTCGATGGCGTAGCCGCTGCCGTCGCCGCGCAGGTGGCCGCCGCCGAGGTCGGTGCGTAAGGAGCTGACGTAGGTACGGATGTTGGCCTGGGCCGAGCGCGGCGGCCGCTCCGGCCAGAGGATCTCGACGAGTTGGTCGGCGCCCACCACGTGTCCCGCGTTCAGCAGGAGGGTGGCGAGCAGCATGCGGGGTTTCTTGCCGGAGACCCGCACGGGGTCGCCGGCGGACCTGACTTCCAACGGTCCGAGCACATGAAAAGTGACCGACATGACCGCATCCGCTCCTTTATGGAGACCTGACAGCCCTTTGTATCTGTTCTGGACGTTTCTTGTGCGGCTTATGCACACCCTGGTCTCAGAGATCCCAGAACCCCCCGAGAGGATCACCATGAAGCTCAGAGGAGCAGTGGTCGCAGGCGTCACCCTCTTACTCAGCCTCGGCGCGATGCTGACCACGGGGTCAGCCGCGTCGGCCGACCCAGAGCCGTTCTCCGCGGAAGCGGAGATCCTTGCCACCAACTTCCAGTTGCCGTTCCCCTGTGGACAGAGCTGGACGGGCAACTCCAGCGCGAGCAGCGCGCACCAGTCGTGGGAGATCGATTTCAACCGCGGCGGCAGTGCCGACGCCGACCTCGGCGACCCGGTGGTCGCCGCCGCGTCGGGCACCGTGGTGATCTCGGCGCACCAGGGCTCCACCAACGGTTACGGCAACCTGGTCAAGATCGACCATGGGAGCGGCTGGACCACCTACTACGCCCACCTGAACGTCCGCTCGGTCAGCGCGGGCCAGGCCGTCTCCCAGGGACAGCAGATCGGCACCGTGGGCAAGACCAGCAAGCCGGGCAACAACATCAGCGCCCACCTGCACTACGAGGTACGGCAGGGCGAAGGCTACCCGGGCAACATCCGCAAGGCCGTCTTCAACGGGACCACCTTCGGCTACCCGGTCCAGACGCTGACCTCCAGGAACTGCGGCGGGTCCAGCAACCCGTACACCCCCGAGCAGGTCTGCGGGGCCGGCTACGGCGTCGTCGACTCGGCGGCCCTCGGCTCCAGCGGCACCGTCTACCTGCTCTACAACAACTCCAACGGCTACAACTGCGTGGTTACGCTGAAGAAGACCTCGCTCGGCACCGCCTCCCCGGTGACGGCGTACCTGGAAGTCCAAGGAAGCGCCCGGATAACCGATTCGGGCAACTTCAGCTACTACGCGGGCCCGGTCAGGGCAGCGGCCCCCGGCAAGTGCGTCAAGTGGGGCGGCAAGGCCGGGACAGCCACGTACGACTCTCCCTTCGAGCACTGTGGATCATGAAACTGAGAATTCTCTTGCTGGCCGGACTTCTCGTGATGTCCGGCCAGCAGGCCGCGACGGCCTCCGCTGAATCCAGCCCGCTCGCCGACGCCTTCGACAAGGCGGCCAGCGGCTACGACGTCCCGCGCGACCTCCTTGCCGCGCTGGCCTACGCAGAAACCCACCTCGACGGCCACCGGGGCGAGCCGAGCGCCAGCGGCGGATACGGCCTGATGCACCTGGTTCCGAAGGCTCTTGAGGAGGCGGCCGAGCTCACCTCCACCCCGGCCGACCGGCTCAGGACCGACGACGCGGCGAACGTGCTCGGCGGCGCCGCCGTACTGCGGGCCAAGGCGGACGCGCTCGGCATGGACGCGAGCGCGCGCAAGGACCCGGCGCGGTGGTACGCGGCGATCGGCGCCTACGGCGGCGCGAAGAGCACCGCCAACATCTACGCCGACGCCGTCTACGAGGCGCTGTCCAGCGGCTTCGAGGCCAAGGGCGTGCGCGTCAAGCCGCAGGCCGTGCAGCCGGAGCGCGGCGAGGACTACACGCCGTTCGCCGCCGCGGCGGTCGACTACCCCGGCGCGCTGTGGTCGGCGGCCAGTTCCTCCAACTACACGGTCGCCAACCGCCCGTCCAGCGCGGCGATCAACAAGATCGTCATCCACGTCGCGCAGGGCTCCTACGCCGGGACGATCTCCTGGTTCAAGAACCCGGCGGCCAAGGTCTCCTCCCACTACGTGGTCCGCTCGTCCGACGGGCAGATCACGCAGATGGTGCGCGAGAAGGACGTCGCCTGGCACGTCAAGGGCGCCAACACCAACAGCGTCGGCATCGAGCACGAGGGCTACATCAGCGACGCCTCGTGGTTCACCGACCAGATGTACCGCGCGTCCGCGGCGCTGACCCGCAACATCGCCGACCGCCACGGCATCCCGAAGACCCGCGCGAACATCGTGGGCCACGTCGAGGTGCCCGGCAACGACCACACCGACCCGGGCCCGAACTGGGACTGGAACAAGTTCATGAGCTACGTGACCGGCGGCAGCGGCAACCCGCACACGCCCGAGTCGGTCTGCGGCACCGGCTACAAGATCATCGACTCGCAGGCGCTCGGCAGCGCGGGCACAGTCTACCTGCTCTACAACCCGGCCAACGGCAACAACTGCGTGGTCACGATCAAGCACACCTCGCTGGGCACGGCCACCGCGACCAGCGCCTTCCTTGAAGTCCAGGGCAGCCCGAGGACCACCGACTCCGGCAACTTCTCCTACTACGCCGGACCGGTCAGAGCGGCCGCACCGGACAAGTGCGTCAAGTGGGGAGGTTCCGCAGGCAGCTCCACCTACACGAGCCCGTTCGAACACTGCGGCTAGAAACCCTACGTGTGGGCCACTGACCTGGCCCACACGTAGTCGGGCTGTCCGGCCGGACCCCGGTGGATCTCGCTGACCAGCCGCAACGCCCCCGGCACCGCGTGCGCGGCCAGCCTCCCCGCGCAGTGCGCGGCCAGCTCCTGCAGCGACAGCGCCGCGACGGGCGCCACGACCGCCGTCACCCGCTGCCCGGGACCGCCGACCACCACCGCGTCGTACACCGCCGGATGCGCCCGCACCACCGCCTCCACCTCCTCGGCGCGCACCCTCCCGCCGCCGGTACTGATCACGTTGGCCGCGCGCCCGAGCAAGGTGACGCTCCCGTCCTCCTCGACCCTGGCCAGGTCGCCAGGCACCGCCCACCTGCGGCCCTGGGCGTCGCACGGGAAGTCCGCGCCGTTCCAGTAGCCGCGCGCGACCCGCCCGGTCCTGCCCAGCACACCCTCCTCGCCGGGAGCGGCGGGCTCAAGACCATCAGCCAGTACGGCCGCGCCGTCCGCCAGCCCGAACCCGGCGCCCATCGCCTGGCAGGCCAGACCGGACTCGGCGGCGCCCAGCGCGTCCACGATCGCCGCGAGACCGGGAACCGCCGCCCGCAACCCCGCCTTGGTCCGCCCCGACATGGCCGCCGCGCCCGTCACCACCGCCATGAGCCCGGCCAGCTCCCCCGGCCGCACCGCCGCCAGCAGCGGCCTGGCCATCGCGTCGCCGGTCAGCACCATGACCTGGGCCCGCTCCGCGTCGGCCAGCCGGACGACCGCGCGAGGGTCGAAGCCGTGCCCGGTCCACAGGATGAGCGTGCCGCCCGTGGTGTGACAGGTCCAGCCGAGCCACTGCCCGGCGGCCTGGGCCAGCGGCGCGCAGACCAGCATCCGCAGCCCCGCCCCGGCCGCGGCGTTCTCGGCGACCTGCTCCGGCGAGGCGACCGGCTCGCTCACGAACGATCCCATCGCGGCGAAGAACACGTCCTCGTGCCGCCAGAGCACACCCTTCGGGCGACCGGTCGTACCGGCGGTGTAGATCAGGTAGTGATCGTCGCCGGAGCGCTCCCGGGGTTCCGGCATGCTCCGGGGAAGGGCCACCGCTCGCTCGTACGGCGGGCCGTACGCGATCGTGTTCGTGAACCACGGCACCCGCCGCAGCAGACCCGCCTCGCCCACCAGAGCGGCGCATCCGGAGTCGCGCAGCACGTGGGTGAGGTCGTCCTCGCGGCAGCGGTGGTCGAGGTTCACCGGCACCGCTCGCAGCTTGAAGCAGGCGAGTTCGCTCTCCTTCCACTCGGCTCTGTTGCGGGCGAGGATGCCGACCCTGTCGCCCCGCCCGACCCGCATCCCGCTGAGGTGGCAGGCGAACCTGGTGGCGCGTTCGTCCAGCTCGCGGTAGGTGAGGCGGCGCTCGCCCGCGACCAGCGCCGTCCGGCCGGGCACCGCCCGCGCCACGCTCTCGAACAGGTCGGCCAGGTTGAAAGTGCGGCTCACCGGTCAAGATTGCGCAGCCCGCACCACCTGTTGTCCAGACCCATCAGAAGGTGTCGATGATGTCCACGACGTAAAGGAGCGGTCCACCGCCCGGAACGCCGATGCCGCCGGTGGTCGTGAAGCCCTTGACGGCCGGGACGATGACGGCCACGCGGCTCCCGACGGCCTTACCGGTCAGCGCCTCGACCCAGCCGGGCGGCACCGCCCCGGGTACGAGCGTGAAGCCGCGCGGGCCGCCGCGCCGGACGGAGGAGTCGAAGACCGTGCGCGCGGGCCACCTGGCGCCGACGTACTGCACCACGACCTTGGCTCCCGCCTCGACCACCGGGCCGGAGCCGTCGATGAGCGTGCGCGAGGGTCCCGGCGCCCGGAGGTCCGCGGGGAGCTCGGGCAGCCCCTCCCCGAGCAGGCGGGCGTCGGCCGGGTAGCCGCCGAGGATGTCGAACACCGCCACCAGCGTCTCCCCTGGGCCGACGCCCGCCGGAGCCCCGTCGCCCGCCGGGCCGACCAGCATCACCCGGCTGCCCGCCGCGTGCCCGGCCAGCGCCTCGTGCCAGGCGTCCGGCACCTGCCCGCCGCCGAGCACCACGGTGGCGGGCTGGCGGGTGTCATAGGTGTTCATGTACGGCTTGTTGCCCTCCCACCGGCGTACCTCGACATCGGTGACCACCACGTCCCCCTTCTGCGTCACCCGCCCGCCGCCCTCCCAGAGCACGGTGACCCGCGGCTCCCGGTCCGGGCGCCCGGTGGGCAGGCTGATGACCGGCTTGGTGCCGAAGGCGCCGGACACCCTCGGCGTGGCGGTGGCGAGCCCGCAGGAGGTCACGAGCCCGCACGAGGCGGCGAACCCACAGGAGGTGGCGAGCCCGCACGAGGCGGCGAGCAGGATTGCGGCAAAACAGATCAGTCGCACACTTCGCTTCTTTGCCGCGATCACTCCAAGGGATTGGCATCTACCCCCAAAACCACACGGCCGATGCCCTCTCAGGATGCGGCATGCTGGGTGGGTGAGCAGGCCCAACCTCGCGCGGCGGGTGGCGGAAGCGGCCGAGATCGCGCTGACCCACCGCAAATACGTGACCTTCGTCGACGTCGTCACCGGCCTGCGCTGGCTGCACACGCGGCACGTCGACACCTGGCGCCAGGGCCGGGCCGCCACGCTGGCCGACCTGGCCGCCGTGGACGACGACCGGCTGCTGGACGCCGCCGCCCACCTGCGAGAATGGGCGCTGGGCAAGGGGCTGCGGCTGGTGGCGGCGCCGTACGTGTCCAGCAGCCGCGACCGCCGCGACCTGCGCTTCACCAGAGACGGCGACCAGGAGCCCTACAGGACCCACTGGCTCTCACCCGACCTGAGCGAAGCCCGGGTCAAACAGATCACCGACCGCCAGTCCAAAGCCCCCGACCTGGTGGCGGTGAAGCCGGTAGAAGCCTGGACCTGCGCCGAATGCGGCGACACCGGCGACTTCCTGATCATGGAAGAGGACCGCCCACACTGCCTGACCTGCACGGATTTGGACCACCTGATCCTGCTACCAGCCGGCAACGCCACACTGAGCCGCCGAGCCAAGAAGGAGAGCGGCCTGTCCGCCGTAGTGGTCGAATACAACCGCAGACGCAAGATCTACCAGCGCGTGGGCGTACTGGTGGAGGAGTCCGCACTGGCGCTGGCCGAAGAGTCCTGCCTGGCCGACGAGGAGGTACGGCTACGCCGCCGCGACCGCGACCGGACAAGACGAGCAGAGCAGGACATCGACTACCAGACCCGAATGGCCACCGAGATAGCCCGCCTCTTCCCCGGCTGCCCACCTGAACGAACCCGCGAAATCGCCGAACACGCCGGACAACGAGGCAGCGGCAGAGTAGGCCGGACAGCAGCCGCAAGAGCGCTGGACGAAACCGCGATCACGTTGGCGGTGGTCGCCTCAATCCGCCACCTGGACACCGACTACGACCACCTGCTCATGTCCGGCGTCCCCCGCAAGGAAGCCCGCGACCGCATCCGCGACAAGATAACCGCCAAACTGGCCGAATACCGCCCCTGAAAGCAAGGTGGTCGCTCCGCTCCCGCGTGCCCCCAGTCGGGCCGGGGCCCGACCCCTGAAGGACTTCGCTCCGCTCAGACGCCCTTCCGGCCCACCCGTTACCCAGCTGGAGTGTTGGCCAGCTGACACCCACCCCGCACAAAGGAGCTCGCTCCGCTCGCGCGCCCACCAGGGGGGCAAGCCCAAGCACGACCAGCGGCGTACGGGAACCACCACATGACCAAACGCCCCCGCCAGAGGCCGGCCGCATCGACACCACCAAGTCAAGGCCCGAACCCCACAGCCAAACCGAGCTAGCGGCCACAGGACGAGACCGAGGCAGGTGACACCACACCGCAAACCCGAAGCCGGGAACCACAGGCCAAGCCGAGCCCGCGACACCGCGTGCCCACCACCCGGCCCAGCAGATCGCGGCGACAGCCCACAGGCCCTCCACGGCCGAAGTCCGGACGTGAGCACTCGCTCAGAGGCCTCACGAGGTAAGAGCCCAGCCCGCGATCGCGGAATCCTGGCGATCCAGCCCGCGCTAGGGAGACGTAGGCCAGAACTTGGGCAGATTCACCGCAGGATCGGTCACCCGCAAGCGGCTGGCCGCCGTGGGATCGACGCCCTTCAAAGTGATCAAGCGTGGCCCGTCTGCCTCTTCCAGCAACGCCAGCGCACTCGGCAACCCCGCGGCTACCGTAGCGATGGCGACGCCCATCCCTACCAGCCCGGGATGCTTGTGCGGGTATTCGATCCGGTGCAGGCCAGAGGCTGCGATCGCAACCACTTCCCGCGGTCGCTGCATCTGACGGCCGTCGTTGGTGAGAACAACGTGGAACCCCTCGGCCGCGGCCCGCGGATACAAGGTCTCGTCGCGCGTACCCGACCAGCCAGGAAGATCCAGTAGATGGACGATGTCGTGGTTCAGCACGAAGCTGGTCAGGACCTGATGCAGGGGGCGGGGGACGTTCTCATCCAGCAGCAGCCTCACGCCGCTCCTGAGGGGGGTCGTAGCTGTCGACGTAGGCGGCGAAGTCAGCGGCGTCCATCGCCGCGGTGGCGGACACGCTCGGGTAGTAGTCCGCGATCCGCTCGGCCGGGACACCGTCCCGCAACAGTGCCGCGATCTCGTCGTACGGCACGCGAGTCCCTTCGATCACCGGCATACCACCACGGACCGCCGGGTCGACGGTGACGTGCTCCCTGGGACGCAGCAGGTCCGGGATATGCCGTCCATCGCGGTAGAACGGCCGCAGCACCTCGACCATGTCATGGATGACGACATTGGCCCTGCGGTGCACCAGATCAGTGGCCTGACCCTGCTCGACCAAGTAGATCGTCGAACCGTCGGTCACCAGCTGATAAGCCGATAGATGCTCGCGCTGTCGCAGGTCGTCGCGGAGTGTGTCCAAGGCTCGGCGAATCTTCTGCAGGGACGCGTCGTTGCGCAGCTTCACACAGGTGCGCAACGCGACCAGGTCTCGAAACGAGTACAGCACCGGGCGCACCGGCGAGATCTCCGGCACCAGCACGGCCCCACGGCCGGAGCCGGCCTTACGCCAGTGCGCGAGCTGGCGAAGCGTGGCACCCGACAACGCCGCCGCCAGCTTCGGACTGTAGGACACCCACTTCACCTCCATCCGCCTGAATGAGCCCCTTCATCATCGCAAACATCCCCACGATTCACTCGCCATTACCTCGTCTTGATCGGGGCGTCGCCAGGCCCGGCACCGGTCATGTCCACAAGCACTGCGGCCCGAATCCCAGATCCGCACAACGGCCTTGGGTTACGCATCCCGACGTACGCCCTTACGCGCGAGACCTGAACAGCCACGGCCAACAGGTGCTCTCCGAACCGGGAGCGCAACGCGACGGTGCGCGGTCTCCGGTCGGGGGTCAGGCTGGAAGCGGGCGGGTGAGGTGTTCGATGATGGGGCGCCACGTGCCGAGTTCTTCCAGGGGCGGCCGGGTCAGGCCGATCACCTTGCCCAGGTCGTCGGCTCGGCGGAGGGTGACGGCGGCCATGCCGTACGGGTGGGCCTCGAAGGCGGCCACCTCCGCGTCGGACATCAGCCCGCCCTGCAGTTCCAGGGTACGGGCGGACTCCGGGGACAGGCGGCGCGACGGCTCCACGGTCGCCAGGTAGCGCTTGGCAGGCACGTGCAGCTCCACGAGGCCCGCCACCCGGTCGCCCAGCAGCGGCCGGACCGCGTCGGCGCCGGCGCTCGCGTGTCCCGCCTCGTCGCCCGGGTACAGCAGGTGGCCGATGTCGTGGACGAGCCCGGCGACCTGCAGTTCGAGGTCGTCGGGATGCCATTCGCGCACCACGGCCGCGACCTGCAGGCCGTGGTCGAGCAGCGCCACCGGGTCGCCGGTACGGTCGGGGCTGTCCCAGGCGTCTTCGCAGCGGGTGAGAAGGTCCATGAGTTCGTCGAGCGTCACCGGGATAGCGTTACCATATGCGCGACTGGCACGACATCAGAGACGAGCTACGAAATTTCGCCCTCGGGCTGCCGGAGACTCATGAAGACCATCCATGGGGCGAATCGGTCATCAAGGTCAACAAGAAGGTCTTCCTCTTCCTCGGCATGGACGAGCCGACCGAGAAGTGGGACCCGACCTTCGGTGTGAAGCTGCTGTCGGAGACCCACGGTCACGCGCTCACCATCGAAGGCGCCGAGCCCAGCGGCTACGGCCTGGGCAAGGCCGGCTGGGTCACGATCCCGTTCATGAGCGAGCTGCCCGAAACCGAGATCCTGCTCGACTGGGTCGAGGAGAGCTACCGGGCGATCGCCCCGAAACGGGCCATCAAGCTCTTGGACAGCCAGCCGTCACAGCACGAATCAGACGGCCAGCCGTAACAGCACGCAACGCCATGGGACTGCCAGCCGTAGAAGCGCGAATGGTTATTGAACGGCCAGCCGGAGCGCGAACCCGACCAGCAGCACTCCCGTCACCCGCTCCACCCGCGCACGCACCTTCGGCCGCCGCAACAACGCACCCACCCTGTCCACGACCACGTTGTAGAAGCTGAACCACAACGCATAGAGGGCCGCGAAGATCGCCGACAGCAGCATTGGCGCCGCCCCCTCCATGAACTGCGGCAGGAACGTCACGAAGAACAGCAGCACCTTGGGGTTGAGCAGGTTCGACAGAAACCCGGTGCGCACATGCCGCAGCCCCGTGCCAGTGGCGGGCTCGGCGATCGGCGCGACGACGGCACGGGCCCGGAGCCCCTGCACGCCCAGCCAGAACAGGTACGCCACCCCCAGCCACCGCAACACGGAGAAAGCGGCAGGCGAGGCGGCAAGCAGGGCCGACAGCCCGATCGCGGCGGCGACGGCGTGCACTCCGAGTCCGAGCAGCCCACCGGTCATGGTGAGGAGCCCGGCGGTGCGGCCGTGCGCGAGCGAGTTGCGCATGATGAGCGCGGCGTCGGGCCCGGGGATCATGATCATGATCAGGGCGGTGACCGAGAAGGTCAGCAGCATGGCGGGGGTCTCCCGGGAGCACTGGGGGCGCGCTCCCGCCAACCCGCTGGTGCGCAGGCCGCACGAGAACGCGGGTGAACACAAATATGCCTTGTGGGCGGACCTAATCTTAGGCGACGCGATCGATCCTCACGACCCGGCCCCCAAAACGGCCGCCGACGGACGCGTCCGCAAGAGGAACCGCGCCCTCACGATCCCACCCCCAGGTACTCGGCGATCGCCGCGTCGTCACCGGCGAACTCCCCGGCCGCCGCCGCGTACACGAACCGGCCCTTCACCATGCATCTGACCTCGTCGGCGACCTCCAGCGCCAGCCGGAGGTTCTGTTCGACCAGCACCACCGAGATCCCCGTCTCGCGCAGCCCCGCCAGCACGACGCCGAGCTCCTCGACCAGCCGGGGCGCCAGGCCCTCCGACGGCTCGTCGAGCAGCAGCAGCCGCGGGTTGCCGAGCAGTGCGCGCCCGATGGCCAGCATCTCCTGCTCGCCCCCGGAGAGCTGGTCGCCGCGGTGGCGGCGGCGCGCGGCCAGGGCGGGGAAGATCTGGTAAACGCGCTCGACCGTCCAGTCACCGGGGGCGCGGGAGATCGCCAGCGTCTCCTCCACCGTGAGCGAGCGGAACACCCGGCGCCCCTGCGGCACGATCCGCACGCCCGAGCGGGCGATGCGCCGCGTGTCCAGGCCGGACAGTTCGCGCCCGGCCAGGCTGATCGACCCGGCCCACGGCCTGACCAGGCCCATCAGCGCGTGTATGAACGTGGTCTTGCCGGCCCCGTTGCGCCCGAGCACGGCCACGGCCCGGCCCTCGCCGAGGGTGAGATCGGCGCCGTGCAGCACCTGGGCGGTGCCGTAACCGGCGGTGAGGTCCTGGACGGTCAGCATCATGTCCCCAGATAGGCCTTCTGGACCTCGCGCGAGGCCCGCACCTGCGCGGGCGTGCCGTCGGCGATCACCTGGCCCGCCGCCAGCGCGGTCACCCGTGAGGCGACGGCGAAGACCAGGTCGAGGTCGTGCTCCACGATCATCACGGTCAGTTCCGGAGGCAACGTTCGCACCAGCGAGGCCAGCTCGGCGCTCTCGGCGGCCGACATGCCCGCCGCCGGCTCGTCGAGCAGCAGGAGCCTGGGCCGCGCCGCCAGCGCCATCGCCAGTTCCAGCCGCCGCCCCTGACCGTGCGAGAGCGCCCCGGCCGGCCCGCCCGGCTCGACGCCCATCGCCGCCAGGTGCCCGGCCGCCTCCCGCTCGATCTCCGCGCGCCGCCCGCGCGGCAGCCACGCCCGCAGTCTCAACCCCTGCCTCGCCCGTACGGCGAGCGTCACGTTCTCCAGGCACGTCAGCCCGGTGAACAGGCTGCTGTGCTGGAAGGTCCGCCCGATCCCGAGCCTGGCCCGGCGCGGCTCGGAGAGCTTGGTCACATCCCGCCCGGCGAACTCGATCCGCCCCGCCGACGGCCGCAGCGCCCCGGCGACCGCCGCGAACACCGTCGACTTCCCCGCGCCGTTGGGCCCGATGAGCGCCCGCCGTTCACCCTCCTCGACGGACAGGGAGACCCGGTCCACGGCGGCCAGCGCGCCGAAACGCACGGTCAGCTCACGCAGCACGAGCACGTTTCCTCCACAGCCCGGCGAGCCCCTCGGGCAGCAGGTAGACACACAACACGAACAACGCCCCCTCGACCAGCAGCCACTTGTCGCCCAGCGCGCCGGACGTGGCCTCGCGCAGCGCGATCAGGCCGGCCGCGGCCAGCGCGGGCCCGGCCAGCGAGTCGCGCCCGCCGAGCAGCACCATGACCAGCAGCAGCACGGAGACGCCCACGCCCAGGTGGGTCGGGGCCACGAAGGTGTCCTTCTGCGCCACCAGCGCGCCGCCCGCCGCGCACACCGCTCCGGCCACGGTGACGGCGGCCAGCCGTACCCCAGGGACCGAATAGCCGAACGCGGCCATCCGCGCCTCGTTCTCGCGCGTGCCCGCGATGGCCGCGCCGAGCGGCCCGCGCCGCACCACCGCCAGCACCACGAACCCGGCCGCGACCACCGCCAGCGCCCACCAGTAGAAGACCACGACGTACGGCATGGCCGTCTCCAGCCCGAACAACGTGCTGACCGGAATGCCGGCCAGACCGTTGTCCCCGCCCGTGACCCGGCCGGCCCGCGTGGCCGCCTGGACCGCGATCTCCCCGATCGCCAGCGTGAACATCAGGAAGAAGAACCCCCGGGTACGCACCGCGAACCATCCGGTGACCAGCGCGAACACCACCCCCGCCAGGACCGCCGCACCCAACTGCACCACGGCGGACTCGCTGAGATGCTTGGCCGTCAGCCCCGCGGCGTACGCGCCCACCCCCAGGAAGGCCGCGTGACCCAGCGACGGCAGCCCCGCGTGCCCGACGAGGAGGGCGAGGCTCGCGGCCATCAGCCCGTAGGCCAGCCCGCCGGTGAGCAGGCTGAGCTGGTAGGCCCCCAGGACGAACGGCATGGCGGCCAGCACGGCGATGGCCAGGATCGCCCTCACCTGGCCCGCCCGAACATCCCCGACGGGTTCCACAGGAGCACCGCCGCCATGACCGCGAACAGCAGGTACGCCGCCAGTTCTGGCACCAGCGCCACCCCGACGGTCTGCACCTGCCCGACCAGCAGCGCCCCCACCACCGCCCCGCGGACGGAGGCGAGACCGCCGATCACGATGACGATCAGCGCCAGCACGAGCACCTCGCTGTCCAGCCCGGCCCGCAGGTTGAGCAGCGGCAGCCCCAGCACGCCGGCGAACGTGGCCAGCCCGCAGCCGGCCAGCATGACCGATAATCGGACCCGCGCGACGTCCACGCCGATCGCCGCGAGCATCCCGGGATCGTCCACGGCGGCCCTGACCAGCGCCCCCGCCCTGGTCCGCTCGAAGATCCAGTACACGATCCCGCCGATGACCAGACCGGCCGCGATCACCGCCACCCGGTAGGCCGGATAGCTGCCGAGGACGCTGCCGTCCAGCCCGTCTGGTGGCGGAAGGGTGTGGAATCCCCGGTCCACCACGCCGAGCAGAAACTCCGACAGCAGGATCGCCAGCCCCAGTGTGAGCAGGGCCTGGTCCAGATGGCCGCGCCCGCGCAGCGGCAGGATCGCCGCCGACAGGACGCCGCCCAGCCCCACGCCGAGCGCGGCCACGAGCAGCGCGGCGCCCGCCCACATCCCGAGCCCGACCGAGGCGCCGCCGAGCAGCAGGAAGGCGACGTAGCCGCCGGCCATGTAGAGCGCGCCGTGGGCCAGGTTGAGCACGTCGAGCATGCCGTAGATCAGCGTCAGCCCGACCGCGAGCACGAACAGCAGCGCCCCGAACGCCAGCCCGTCGAACGCGTTGACGAGCAGGCTCACGAGGCCTCCGGCGCGATGGTGGCGATCACCTTGTTCACGCCGCCGGAGTACTCGCGGACGTACCAGTTCTGGACGGGGTTGTGCTTGGCGTCCAGCGTGAACGGGCCGCGCGGGCTGGCGATCTCCCCCACCTGGCCCAGGGCCTGGGCGAGGTCACCGCCCCGGCCGGCGGCCTGGTCGATGAGGCTCATGGCGTCCCAGCTCTGCAGCGCGACCACCGACGGGTTCTTACCGGTCTTCGCCTTCCACTTGGCGGTGAAGGCCTGGTTGTCCGGGTTGTCGAGGGCGGGCGAGTACAGGCCGACGCTGGTGATGCCTTCCGCGTCGGCTCCGATCGCCTGCAGTACGTCTTCGTCGGTGATGTTCTGGCAGGTCAGGAGCTTGAGCTTCGTGTCGTAGCCGAACTGCTTGAAGTTCTTGGCGAACGTGATGGCCTCGCCGCCGGCGTAGAAGACGTAGAGGAACTTCGCCTCGGCGGGGATCTGGCTGAGGTACGGCTGGAAGTTCTGGGTCTTGCCGAACGGGGTGAGGATCTGCTTCAGCGGTTTGGCGCCGCCGCCCTTGGCGTAGCCCTCGGCGAAGCCCTTCAGCGTCTCGGTGCCGGCGGAGTAGTCGGCGCCCATGAGGACGGCGCCGTCCTTGCCGTACGACTCGGCGGCGTAGCGGCCGGCCGCGTACCCGTGCATGTAGTTGGTGTAGGAGACGCGGAAGACGCCGGGACCGCCCAGCGCGTCGGCGCCGGCGTTGGCGATGACCACGGGAGTCTTCTGGGCGGCGGCCTCCTTGGCCACGGCCACCGCGACCGGGGAGGCGATCAGCCCGGTGATCACGTTCACCTGGTCCTGCAGGGTGAGCTGCCTGGCCTTCTGCTGGCCGGTCTCCGGGGTGCCGGCGTCGTCGGCGACCACCAGCCGGGCCGTCTTCCCGCCGAGTTTACCGCCGTGCTCGTCCAGGTAGAGGCGCATGGCGGTCTCCATGTCGTCGCCGAGCGCCGCGTACACGCCGGTCTGCGAGATGATCGCGCCGACCTTCACCACGGAGTCGTCGGCCGCCTGCTGAGTGGCCGCGCCACCGCACCCGGCGGCCAGCGCAACGGCCAGAGCGAGCAAGGCAAATCTCATCGGAGGCTCCCGCTGCCGCTTGCGTTTCCGAGATCCTCGCGCGTGCGGCGGCAGAAGGGAAGAGCGCTGTCCCTACCCGAACACGGCCCGCACGGAGCCGAGTCCGTCGATCCGCACCTCGAAGGCGTCCCCGCTGACGGCCTCCACGAACGGCCCCAGCGTCCCGGTCAGCACCACGTCGCCCGCGCGCAGCGGGAACGCCGAGCGCCCCGTCGCGCCCGCCAGCCAGACCAGCGCGTTGAGCGGGTGCTCCACGACCTGCGCCCCCGACCCCGACGACACCTGCTCGCCGTTGCGCGTCATCGTCATGGCCGCCGTACGCAGGTCGAGCCCGCGCAGATCCCGGGGATCGGAGCCCAGGACGAAGGCGCCGCTGGAGGCGTTGTCGGCGATCGTGTCGGCCGGGGTGATGTCCCAGCCCTCGATCCGGGAGTCGGCCACCTCGATGGCGGCCAGCGCGAAGTCCACCGCCCTGATCACCTCGGCGGTGGTGAACGGCCCGCCCTCCAGGTCCTCCTTCAGCACGAACGCCACCTCGCCCTCGACCCGCGGCTGCAGGAAGTCGCCGATCGGGATCGGCTGCCCGTCGAGGTGGCAGCGGTCCTGGAACAACATCCCGAAGTCCGGCTCGCCGATGCCGAACCTGCCGCGGACCTCCGCGTTGGTCATGCCGACCTTGCGGCCGACGAGCCTGCGCCCCTCCTGGAGCGCGCGCCGCGTGTTGATCTCCTGTACGGCGTAGCCGTCCCGTACCGACCCGACCAGGTCGCGGACCGGCGGGCACGGCTTGCCCGACGTGGCCGCGTCCAGCAGCCGGTCGGCCGCCTGGGTACGCACGTCGACCGCTTCCGACCATTCATCGTGCATCTGAATCACTCCAGCCTGATGGTGGGCTCTCGTCATCGTCTCCCCTGCGGGCGATCCATGCCAATTACGCTGCCTGTCATGCAGACGCGTATCGATCAGGTGAACGCCCATGACGGCTCCTTCGACGTCCACGTCTGGCTGCCGGACTCCGGCCGCGGGCCGGGCATCCTGTTGCTGCAGGAGGTCTGGGGCGTCGGGCCGTACATCAGGAAGGTCGCCGAGGACCTGGCCGCGCTCGGCTACGTCGTGGCCGCCCCCGACCTGTTCTGGCGGGTGCGGCGCAACTGGCAGGGCGCCCACGACATGGCGGGGCTCCAGGCCTCGATCGAGGTCGCGAGCCAGTTCGACGGCGCCCAGGGGGTGGCCGACAGCGGCACGACGCTGGCGCACCTGCGCGCGCTGCCCGAGGTCACGGGCGGCGTCGGCTCGCTCGGCATCTGCCTGGGCGGTTCGCTGAACTTCGCGCTGGCCGCCGACGAGCCCATGGACGCGGTGCTGTCGTTCTACGGCTCGCAGGTGCCCGACACGCTCGCCCTCATGGAGCGTATCGACGCTCCCCTGCTGCTGGCCTTCGGCGGCAAGGACCCCTACATCCCCCGCGAGCGGGTGGCCGAGGTGGAGCGGGCGGCGGCGGGCCGCCCCAACGTCCGGGTGTACGTGGACGAGCGGGCCGGACACGCATTCCACAACCATGAGGCCCCGGATTTCTACCACGAGGAGGCCGCGGCGGACCTCTGGGGCGTGGCCGTCGACTTCCTCGGGAACCACATTCCGGTCCGTCCGTAATAGGCGTGCACGAAAGCTGCACACGGCCCCCACACACCCTGTCTGGTACGCCACTTCCCCGTACCCCACGATGAAGCCGTGACAGAGATCTTCACCATGTGGGGAAATGTCATCATCGCGACGTTTCTGACCGTTCCGGCGGCGGCGCTGGCGATCTTCCATCTCACCCGCGGCCGCGCCCGCCGCGCGCACCCCGCGCCCCTCCGCAGCGCGGTCGCCGACGTCGGGATCGTCATCGGCACCGCGCCCTGGATCTGGATGATCCTTACCCCCTCCGGCCGCCGGAACACGGTCGAACTCGTCCCCTTCCAGGTCTTGATCGACCTTGCCGCCGGGCCGTGGGAGACGGCATTCGTGCAGGTTGGCGGGAATCTACTGGTATTCGCCGCCCTGGGGGGACTGCTCCCGGTCCGCTCGGCGCGCTTCACCTCTCTGGCACGCATCGCCCTCATCGCGGCACTGGCCTCCATGACCGTCGAGTCCCTCCAGTACGGCCTGCGACTGGGCCGCGACTCAGCCACCGACGACGTCTTGGTCAACACGGCAGGGGCCGTACTGGCTGCCGTGATTACTCGCCGCTGGTGGGCCCCCGTAATACCGGGCAGGACCGTTCCAAGGTAACGGCCCGCGAAAACCCCCGAAGATCACCACACAGGCACGATCCACTCAAAAGAAGCACGCGACCAACCTGCGTATCTGTGCGATCGTGGACAAGACGGGGCAAGTTCTCTGGAGACGCCAAACCCGGTTGGTGACAGAGGGTGGTCAAACGTGTCTGAATCCCCGGTACCTCACGAGCCCCCCATCTATCGACGGATCGCCGACGGCCTCCGCGCGCGGATCATGGCCGGCGAATTGCGTGACGGGGATCGGCTACCGGGCGAGAACGCGCTCATGGCGGAGCACGACGTGGCACGCGCCACCGCTCGGCAGGCGCTTGCCGTACTCATCAACGAAGGGCTGGCGGTACCCAAGCGAGGTTCGGGGGTCTACGTGCGCTTGTTCAAACCGATCCGACGACACGGCTCCCGCCGCCTGTCCCGCGAGCAGTGGGGACAGGGGCGGGCGATCTGGGACGCCGACACGCGCGGCCGTCCGTTCACCGTCGACGAGGTGGAGGTGGCCAGGGAGAACGCCACGGAAGACGTCTCAGCGGTGCTGGAGAGCGGCGAGGTATGGGTACGGCGGCGGCGCTATTCGGTCGACAGCCGCCCCGTCCAGCTCGCCACCTCCTACTTCCCCGCCGCGCTGGTCGAGGGCTCGGCCATCACGGTGGCCGACACCGGCCCCGGAGGCGTCTACGCCCGCCTGGGCGACCTCGGACTGCCCCCCGCCCACTTCACCGAGGAGGTACGCGCCAGGATGCCCCGCCCGCGCGAGGCCGGCCTCCTGGGCCTGCCCGGCGGCACCCCCGTCATCGAGGTCTGCCGGACCGCCTACACCTCCGGCGGACTTCCGGTCGAGCTGAACGAGATGGTTTTGGACTCCGCAGCCTATGTACTTCAGTACGATTTCGATGCTTAGGTCAAGCCGAAATGTCAAGCGATAGGTTGACCTGTCCCTCGCGGATCTTGCCTTCTCTAGAGAGGTACCCCATCGTCGGAAGGGAAGGAATCATCGCCTAGCAGCGGGTCCCGGGAAGGGTGGTCATGTCCTTTGACCGGCACCTCGCGGAGATCGCCCGGGAATTTCCGCACTGGACCATCTGGCGGAGCGACGCGGGACGCTGGTGGGCCACTCGGCATCACCCGCTCAACGCCGAGCAGCGTGATGCCGGGTGCGCGATGACGATCGACGCCGACGACCCGGACGGCCTGCGCGACCAGCTCCGGGACCAGCAGAGGCGAGCGGGAACCCCGCCGCCCGCCTGATGTCTGGACCGTTCTCACGGTCTGGACCACATGAGCAGCCCGGTGCCGGGTCCAGCGTCTCGGCGGCTCCGGCACCGGGCCACCAAAAACGGGGCCAAGGTCGCGGAAGCCTCCGACCCTATCGGGGGCGGAGGCTTCCGCCCACGGAGTAGCGTCGGACGCATGCTCTTCGAACAGCGCCTGCGCGAAGGCATCGCCGACGGCACCATCACCCTCGCCTTCCGGCGCTGGAAACGCAGCCAGGTCAAGCCCGGCGGCCGCTACCGCATGGGCGACGGCCGCATCGCCGGCGTCTCCTCGGTCGAGGTGGTCACCGGCATCACCGACGCCGACGCCCGCGCCGCGGGCTACCCCGACGCCGAGACGCTCCGCCGCGACCTCGACGCCCGCGGTGACGACCCGATCCACCGCGTCGAACTCCACCTCGCCGACACGAGCGACCCCCGCGACGCGCTCGCCGACTCCGCCGAGCTCTCCCCCGGCGACCTCGCAGGACTGCGCACCCGGATGGCCCGCTTCGGCCCCTGGGCGCTGCCCACGCTCCGCCTCATCGCCGAGCGCCCCGGAGTGCGGGCCGGCGACCTCGCTCCCGAGATCGGCCAGGACCTGCCCACGTTCAAGATCAATGTCCGCAAGCTCAAGAACCTCGGCCTCACCATCAGCCTTGGCACCGGTTATCGCATCTCGCCGCGCGGGCGGGCGTACCTGGACATGACGCAGGCCCCGCCGTAGCGAGGCCCGCGACACCGTCGGTCACTTGCGCACGTCGGTCAGCCCGCCGATGTTGACGTCGGTGTCGTCACTCGCGCGCTGGGGCTGGGGCTGGGGTTCCTCGATCGAGTCCGCCACGATCACCCGCACATCCTCCTGCGAGGGCGAGGGTACGGCGGGCTCCTCCTGAGCCGGAAACGTGACCACGTCCTGAGCCGCGGGCGCCTCCTGGGCGGGAAGCGTGAGCGCCTCGTCGGCCGGAACGGCCGGCGGCCCCTCCAGAAGCGGCCCGGCGGCCGACTCGCTGCGCATCAGGTCGCCCAGCACCGCGCTGATCTCGGTCAGGCGGCGTACCACCTCGCCATGGGTGTCGGTGAGGTAGCTGACCCGGCGCCCGGCGTGCTCGTCCAGCGAGGCGGCCCGCTGCTGCGCGGCCGTCAGCGTCGACTCGGCCTCTCCGCGCGCCGAGTCGAGCGTCTGCTCCGCCTCGGCCCTGGCCGCGTTCATGGTCCGCTCGGCCTCGGCCTGCGCCCCTTCGACCAGGCGCTCGGACTCCGTGGTGGCGGCGGTCACCGCGCGGTCGGCCTCCGACCTGGCCTCGCGCAGGGCCTCTTCGGCCTCGGCCCGCGCGGTGGTCAGGGTCTCCTCCGCGTCAGAGCCGGCCTGGGCCAGCATGCGCTCGGCGGCCGAGGTGGCCTCGCCCACGCGGCGCTCGGCCTCGGCCTGGGCCGAGGTCAGGATGTTGTCGGCGGTCTCACGGGCGGAGGTGACCATGCGGTCGGACTCCGACCTGGCGCTCTCCCGCACGCTGGCGGCCTCGCTGGCGGCGTCCTCCTTCTTGGCGGCCGCCTCCTCCTCGCCCAGCTTGAGGATCTGCGCCAGGCGCGGGCTCAGGTCCTCGTAGCTCTGCGGCGCCTCGACCATGCGCCGCCTGGCCTCGGCCAGTTCGATGCGACCCTGCTCCGCCTGGTCGATCGCCCGTGCCAGCCGCTCTTCGAGATCTCGGATTTGATTGCGGGTTCTCATCATGTAGTCGTGGACCTGACGGCGGTTGTAGCCGCGCATCACGACCTCGAAGGTGTCCTCTTGCATCAGATCGGGGATGCTCTCGTGCTGGTTTTTCATGGGGGTTACCTATGGTCTGCGTGAGGCGGGGGACTGCAATTTGTGAGTGTCTGACGACGAGACGTCAGGAATCGACTTTCCTGCCATCTGCCCACGTCCGCAACCGGAACGCCACACCTGGGGCAGGAATTACGATGTCCCGGGTGTACATAGCAGCGTTGGACAACGGGGCAGTTCCGGACATTCATCCCGAGGCGTACATAGCGCCAGGGGCCGTCGTCGTGGGCCGCGTCAGCGTGGGCCGGGCGGCGTCCATCTGGTACGGCTCCGTCCTGCGTGGAGACGACGAGCGGATCGAGATCGGGGAGGAGTGCAACGTCCAGGACCTCTGCTGCCTGCACTCCGATCCGGGAGAGCCGGCGATCCTGGAGCCGCGGGTCAGCCTGGGCCACAAGGCGATGGTCCACGGGGCGTACGTCGAGACCGGCGCCCTGATCGGCATCGGCGCCATCGTGCTCGGCGGCGCCAGGGTCGGCGCGGGCACCCTCGTGGCGGCGGGCGCGCTGGTCGGCCCCGGCAAGAGGATCCCGCCGGGCGTGCTCGTGGCCGGCGTACCCGGCAAGGTCGTGCGCGAGCTCACCGACGACGACAGGGCCACGTTCGCGCGTACCCCGGATTCCTATATGGCCAAGGCGATCAGACACCGTTCGGCGTCCCCCCTCCGATCGTCATAACGGACATTCTGCCCCCTATTGCCGCCGACCGTGGCGGACCGGCGAAGTACGATGGCCGCCGTGCACCCCTTGGACCCCTTCTCGGCCGTCGAAGCGGACGTGCGCGCGCTCGTGGCGAACCCGCGCTGGGCCGGGCTCCCCGATCACCTCAGGGCCGAGGCGCTGGCGACCACGACGGTCGTCACCCCCGACGGCGGCCGCTGGCTCTTCGGCGCCCACGCCCGCTGGTACCTCCACGACCCCGCCGACGGCCGCTGGCACCTGGCCGCCCCGCCGCGCGGCCTGCCCGTCCGCGCCGGCCGCCACGGCTCGCCCGTCCTGAACCCCGGCCTGCTGCCCACAGGGGCCGACTTCATCGGCCCGGACGGGTCCACCCAGGCCTTCATCGGCCCCGACGTGCACCCGGGCCTCACCGAGGAGATCCGGGTCCTGCTGCGCCGCGCCGGCCGCAAGTCGGAGCTCGACTACCCGCTGACCTCCTTCAGGGACGTCTTCGCCGCCGACGTGCCGAGCACGGTCGCCGCCGTCTGGGGCACGATCATGTGGTGCGCGTACGCGCCCGCGTTCGACGGCAACGAGCGCCTGCTCACCATCTTCGGCGAGTACCTGCGGCGGCCCCTGCCCGGCGACGAGTGGGTCCGCTGGCTCACCCGCCCCTCCCTGGAGGCCCTGGTCACGCTGTACGCGGAGCGCGTACGAGCCGCCGGCCGGTCCGACCCCGCACAGGTGTCCGCCCCCTACCCTTGGCACACCCACCCGAGCGAGCAGCCCTCCACCACAGGCCCCGGCCACACAGGACCCAGCCACTCGACATCCGGTCACTCGACATCTGGCCACCACTCGACGGGCCACTCCGCATATGGCACGACCGAGCACTCCCACGGCGGCGGCTCAGGCCCGTCCGGCGGCGCGCGGAGCGGGAAGGACACGCCGGGGAAGGCCGGGCTGCGTCTGGTGGCCCTGATGGCCGACACCGCGCAGATCCTGGCCGACGACCCGCGCTTCGCCCCCCGGGCCCACGCCCTGCTGGCCATGCTCAAGCCCCTGCTCCACCAGCCCGCCCTCGACCACGCCGCGGCCCTCAGGGGCGACGACACGGTACGGCGGGCGTGGCTGGCCCGCGTCCCCGCCGACCTGGCCAGGTGGATCCTGCCCGACACCGACCCCGGCACCGCCTTCCGGCACACGGTCTACGACCTGGTGGAGTCCCTGGCGTTCACCTCAGACGCGCCGAGGGCGGCGGCGTCCTTCCTGACCGACCTGCCGGGGGCCGGCGATCGGCTGCACGACTGGCTGGACCACCGGGTCCGCCACGCCTACGCCGAGCTCACCGCGCATGTGGCCGAGTACGGGGAGCACACCGAGCCCGACGGCTTCGCCGTACCGGCGTTTCTGTGGACGGGCGCGACAGGCGGCTGGCCGGAGCGCGCGACCTCGCCGGCGACGGCGCGCGGGGTGGTGGTGGCCCCTCCGGACAGGGGTTCCGCGGCGGCGGTGCTGGGCGCGGCGTACGCGACGGGGCTGACGTGGTGCAGGCTGACGGGGGCGCGGATGCCGGAGGAAGGTCTGGCCGGGGCGCGGGCGATCGTCCGCAGGCTCGTGCACGAGCGCGACGACATCCACCCGTAAACCACTAATACCGTAATTTCTCTCTTACTCCCCCTATATCGTTCTTTCTCCTGAACAACCGGGCATTGGCTGAATTGTGATCTCGGAAACGGGAAATGATCCTGATGGGGCCCGGCGGTACAGAAAGGAATGACCCCGATGGGCCATGTCGCCTGAAGGGCCCCGGGCCGTAACCTCGTAGAGGGTGTGGGCTGCGGAAGGAAGGACGACGCGGTGGGGCACGATGACCTGGACTATCGGGTCCACGATCGTGTCGCGTTGGACGAGATTGCACTCTACGCCGAGGTGCTGACCGCCGTGGCAATCAGCGACCGGCGACTCACCTTGGCCGAGCTCGACGACGCGCTCGGATTGCGGACTTCAGCGAGTCACTGAAATGGGCCAGTACAAAGACCTAGTCCCGGACTCCCCAGGGGTCCGGGACCGCGGTGACAGGACTAGTCACTTCGACTAGGAACGAACCAGACGCGCGATGGCCGCGGACGCCTCCTTCACCTTCGCGTCCGCCTCCGGTCCCCCCGTGTTGATCGCGTCGGCCACGCAGTGCGAGATGTGCTCCTCCAGCAGCCCGAGAGCCACGGCCTGAAGCGCCCGCGTGGCGGCGGAGACCTGTGTGAGGATGTCGATGCAGTAGGCGTCGTCCTCCACCATGCGCTGGAGGCCCCTGATCTGGCCCTCGACCCGGCGCAGCCGCGTCAGATAAGCCTGCTTGTCTCCGCTGTACCCATGCATGGTCCTACGGTACCCGTAAGCGGTATCGCGAGCCGCGTTCAGCGAAGTTCGCTGATCAGCTTCTCCCACTGCTCGCCCACGCCGTCGGCCGAGTGGCGGCCGGTCGTCTCCAGCGCCCCCGCGGCCAGCGAACGGCGCCGCCGTTCGTCGTCGATGAGCGCCAGCAGCGCCGCGGCGAACATCTGCTCCTCGCCCTCGGGCACGAGCACCCCGTTGTAGCCGGTCGCCACGAACTCGCTCGGCCCCCTGGCCCCGTCGAAGGCCACCACGGGCACCCCGCAGCCCATCGCCTCCAGCACGGTCATCCCCAGGTCCTCGGTACGCGAGGTCGTCGCCACGATCGAGGCCTTGGCGAACTCGCCGGCCAGATCGGGCGTGGTGCCCATGAAGTACACGTGGTTGTGCAGATCCAGTTCGCGCACCAGCGCGCGCAGCCGCCGCTCCTCCGGCCCGCCGCCGTAGAGCCGCAGCCGCCAGTCGGGACGCTTGTCGGCCACCATCGCGAACGCCCTGATCAACCGGTCGTACGCCTTGGCCGGCACCCACCGCCCACCCGCCGCCACGATCCTGTTGTCCATCCGCGAGCGCGGCCAGGGCCCCCGGGGCAGCGCGTCCGGTACGGCCAGCACCTTCGGCCCGCCCTCGACCAGCCGCGTCCATTCCTCCCGCGCCGACTCGGTGGCCGTGACGACCGCGTCGAGCCGGGGGTAGAACTTGCGCACCGGGGCGGGCACCGAGGGCCTGCCCCATTCGCGGGCGATGCGGAGGATTTCTCGCGGGCCGTACCTGGCGGCCTGGACAGACAATGCTGGCCGCGTCGTGATCAGAACATCACTTTTCAGCCCGCGCAACGTCCGCCACAGCGCCACCTCCGTGCGCATCTGCCCGCTGGGGAACAGGTGCCGGACACCCGGCCGGACGTCCACCACCGAGCGGAGCCTGACCTTGGAGCCGACCGGGAAGAAGGGCTTCTCCTTCTGCCGCCTGATGCTGATCACTTCGACCTCGTGGCGCTCCGCGAGGGCGCTGGCGAGGTTGAGGGTGGATCGGATGTCGCCGCGCATGCCGTACGCGGAGGGGAGCATCAGGCTGACCTTCACCCGCCCACCTCGATCCGCAGTTCGTCGTCGGCGGTGTAGCAGGGCCGGACGGGCACGCCGTCCACCTTGGTCGCCGGATAGTGCAGGCGGCGGCGTTTGCCGTCCACGTCGTCGAGACGCGAGCCCAGCCGCAGCGGCTCCGGCAGCCCTTCGACCTCCAGCGACGGCTCCCAGGTGCCGGAGGCCTCCGGGTCGGCGGCGATCACGTCCACGAGGGAGATCGCGGCATGGAAGCGCACGCCCTGGACGGTGGCCCGCGCGGACAGGTGCGCCGCCGACTGCCTGCGGCGCAGGGCGAGACTGGCCTCGTGGCGGGCGTCGTCGTCGTCCAGGCCGGTGAAGGCGAGCAGGCCCATCACCTCGAACCGGCCCTCCCTGAACCACACCGAGCGCACCTCGGCCACGGGCTCCGCCTGGTCGATCTTGAGCGCCAGGAAGCCGTTGCGCGTGCGGTAGGAGCGGTAGGCGAAGGTACGTTTGCACAGCGCGTAGGTGTCGAGGTGGTCCAGCGAGAAGCCGGGGTCCACGCTCCTGAGCCTGGTCCGCGCGCCGTCGTGGCGCAGGTAGGCGTCCCATCTGCCGGCGATGAGGCCGAGCGGCGCCAGCGAGACCGCGAGCGTGGCCTCGCGCGACCTGTTTCCCGGCTTGCCGAGCACCACGTCGCGCTCGACGCCCGTTCCCCGATGGCGCAGCACCAGCTCGGTGCCTTCATCGAGCGGGTCGTCGATCGCGAGTCGCAGGGAGAGCACGTCAGCCAGAGTGACTTCCGCGTCTGTGACGACGACGCGCATCGCGAGCCCCCTCCCCGTCGAATGAAGCCATGCGACGTTGAGGTTACCGTGATTTTCCCGTTATGTGGATGGCGGATTTCCGGCGCTTGACCGGTCTGACGTGCGAAACTCCTCCACAAGGGCTGTGAAGGAGTCCGACTTTCCCGCGTCAGGACGTACCCTTGACCGACTTGATCAAGAGCTGCGCCACGTCCACGACCTCCAGCGACTCCTTCGCCTCGCCGCTGTTCTTCTTCTCGTTGATGGCGTCGCCGAGCATCACCATGCAGAACGGGCAGGCGGTCGAGACCGTGTCCGGGTTGGTGGTCAGCGCCTCGTCCACGCGCTCGGTGTTGATGCGCTTGCCGATGCGCTCCTCCATCCACATGCGGGCGCCGCCGGCGCCGCAGCAGAAGCCCCGGTCCTTGTGCCGGTGCATCTCCTGGGTCTGCACGCCGGGCACCTTCGACATGATGTCGCGGGGCTGGGAGTAGACCTTGTTGTGGCGGCCGAGGAAGCACGGGTCGTGGTAGGTGATCTTCTCCTCGATCGGCGTGACCGGCGTGAGCTTGCCGGTGTCGACCAGGTGCGACAGCAGCTGGGTGTGGTGGACGACCTCGAAGGTGCCGCCGAGCTGCGGGTACTCGTTGGCCAGCGTGTTGAAGCAGTGGGGGCAGGTGGCCACGATCTTCTTGACCCCGGCCTCCTTCAGCGTCTCGATGTTCTGCTGGGCGAGCATGTTGAACAGGTACTCCATGCCCAGGCGGCGGGCCGGGTCACCGGTGCAGGCCTCCATCGGGCCGAGCACGGCGAACTTCACGCCCGCGATGTGCAGGAGCTCGGCGACGGCCTTGGTGGTCTTCTTGGCCCGGTCCTCCAGGGCGCCGGCGCAGCCGACCCAGAAGAGGTACTCGGCGTCCTCGGGCATCTTGTCCTCGACCAGCTCGACCTCGAAGTCGAGCTCCTCGATCCAGTCGGCCCGCTTCATCTCGGACATACCCCACGGGTTGCCCTTGTTCTCCAGGTTCTTGACCATCACCCCCGCCTCGGACGGGAACGACGACTCCACCATCACCTGGTAGCGGCGCATGTCGAGGATGTGGTCGATGTGCTCGATGTCCACCGGGCACTGCTCGACGCAGGCGCCGCAGTTGGTGCACGACCACAGCACGTCGGGGTGGATGATGCCTTCCTCGCCGACCAGCGGCTTCTCCAGCAGCGCGAGCACGTCGGTGTCGGCGTGGCTGGTGTCGGCGCCCTGCAGCAGGTAGGGGGCGACCTTGAAGGCGTGGTCGCGCTGGTCGAGGATCAGCATCTTCGGCGACAGCGGCTTGTCGGTGTTCCACGCCGGGCACTGCGACTGGCAGCGTCCGCACTCGGTGCAGGAGTAGAAGTCGAGGAAGCCCTTCCAGGTCGTGTCGCCGATCTTGCCCCGGCCGAGCTTCTCCGGGTCCAGGTCCTCGTCTTCGAAGTCGACGAGCTTGCCGTCCACCCGCAGCTCGGAGGCGGCGCCCAGGCCGTCGGGGCGACGCGAGAACAACACGTTCAGCGGCGCGGTGAAGATGTGCAGGTGCTTGGAGTTCACCACGATGACCAGGAACACCAGCATGAAGCCGATGTGCAGGAGCAGCGCGATCTCCTCCAGCAGCGTGCTGGCGGGCAGGACCTTGCCCAGCGCGATCGAGACGAACGCGCCGCCGGTGTACGGCAGGTTGCCGTTGGCCGAGGCCACCCCCCGCGCCAGGAACAGCGTCCAGATGATGTTGAAGATCATGAACAGGACGAGCCAGGCGCCGCCCAGGTGCGAACCGGAGAAGCGGGACTTGCGGCCCAGCGTCTTCGGCGAGTTCTTGATCCGGATGACCGCGAACGCGATGAGCCCGAGCACACAGGCCACCGCGATGAAGTCCTGCAGGAAGCCGAGCGCCGACCACTGCCCGATCAGCGGGATGTGGAAGTTCGGCCGCCCGGTGATGGCGCCCTGGACGATCCCGCCATAGGCCTCGACGTAGACGGTCAGCAGGATGAAGAAGGCCCACATGACGAAGAAGTGCGCCACGCCGGACGGCGTCCACTTCAGCAGCTTCTTCTGCCCGAAGACCTCGACGATCTGGGCCTTCAGCTCATCGGGTACGTGGGTCTTGGCGTACTCGATGCGTTCGGGGGCCGGTGGTCCCACGGTCGCGAGCTTGAACAGGAACAGGGCCCTGCGGCCCGCGACGGCCACCGCCGCCACGGTCATGACGAGCGCGAGCACGGCTACCCAGAGCACGGGTCCTCCCACAGACGGCGTTGGCTGCCAGCGTACGGTTGCCGGTCATCCACGCAATGACCAGGTCTCCCCAGAATCCTACCCGTGAGTAACATTCCGGGCCCAACGCGACCCACCCTAAGGTCAACCCGCCTTCTAGAACAATGCTCTAGCCTGTGAGATAGCGCTGAATCGTCGGCGCTATCAGCGCCACCAGCTCCTCGTCGTCGGCGGTGGCCAGGGGCTCCAGCTCCAGCACATAACGCGCCATCACCAGCCCGAACATCTGCGAGAAGGCCGCCTCGATCCGCAGGTGCGGCACGCCCAGCCCGTCGGCCACGCGGAAGAGCAGGGCGTTGGTGATGAACTCCCGTAGCATCGCCAGCGCCGCGTCGTTCGTCATCGCCGAGCGCATCAGCGCGATCACGGGCTGGCGGGCCTCTCTCTCGGCGGTCAGCGTGAGCAGCAGGCGGACCAGCCGCTCGCCCACCTCTTCGCGCGGCCCCGCCAGGATCGCCGGCACCACTTCCTCCGGATTGACCGGGAGCTGCATGGCCTCGGCGAACATGCCCTCCTTGGTGTTGAAATAGTGGTGCACCAGCGCGGGATCGACCTTCGCCTCCCTGGCGATGCCCCGGACCGTCGCCTTGTCGAAGCCCTTCTCGGCGAAGACCGTCCTGGCCGCGCTGAGGATCTCGCCCCGCGTGTCCACGGACCCCGGCCGGCGGCCGGGGCGCCGTTTGACGGTCATCTCCCCACCGCCAGGTAGACGCGCATCGGCACGCTCAGCATGCCGCCGGGGAAGGCCAGCCTGAGCTCGCCCCGGCGCCGCTCCACCAGCTCGTCGGCCAGTTCGGCCGGCAGCGCCGCCATGTAGGAGTGGGAACGCAGGTCGAGCAGGAACTCCTCGATGCCGACCAGCCGGTTCCACGGGATCCAGCGCTCCTCGACCACCTCGAAGGCGGCGGCGATCGGCGGCGGCGACCACTTCTCGTGCGCCGGGCCCCAGTAGCGCGGCGCCTCGGCCGACAACCGCGCCTCGTAGGCGGCCAGCCACTCGGCCTGGCCGGCGTCGGCGAAGTTCCAGCAGGCGGCGATCGCGCCGCCTGGGCGCAGCGCCCGCCGGGCCTCGGCGATCGAGACGGCCGGGTCCAGCCAGTGCCACGACTGGGCGTAGGTGACCAGGTCCGCGCTGGCGTCGCCCACGGGCAACGCGTTGCCGTCGGCCACGACCGCGGCGACGCCGGCCGTACCGGAGAGGCGGGAGACGAGGTAGGAGAGCATTTCCGCGCCCGGATCCACGGCCAGCACCCGCGCGCCGCGGGCCCGCAGGGCACGCGTCAGGATGCCGGTGCCCGCGCCGACGTCCACGACCGTCGCGCCCGCGAGCTCGATCCCCGTGATCTCGGACACGGCGCCGTAGACCTCGTCGGGGTAGTGCGGGCGGGCCGCGTCGTAGGCCTCGGCGACCCGGTCGAACACCCTGCCGAGTTCACGTTCGATCATGTGCGCGCCGCCAGGTACAGCCGGGCGAAGGCGAGCGCCTCGGCGAGGTCGTCGATCCGCTCGCTGCGCGAGGCCGCCTTGCGGGTGTTGATCTCCAGCACGACCAGGCCGTCGTAGCCGTTCCTCGCCAGGCGCTCCAGCATCGGCGCGCACGGCTGGTTGCCCCGGCCCGGCACCAGGTGCTCGTCCTTGTTGGTGGTGCCGAGGCCGTCGGCCAGGTGGAGGTGGGCCAGCCGGTCGCCCAGCTTGGTCGCCATCTCCATGGCGTCGGAGCCGGAGACCGCGGTGTGCGACAGGTCGAGCGTGACGTGGGGGAAGTCGTAGTCGACCGGGTTCCAGTCGGGCGAGTACGGCACCACGTCGTTGCCGCGGGCGCGCAGCGGGAACATGTTCTCCACGGCGAAGATGATGTCGGTCTCCTCGCGCATGCGCGCCAGGCCGGTCTCGAAGTCGCGAGCGTAGTCGCGCTGCCAGCGGAACGGCGGATGCACCACGACGGTCTGCGCGCCCAGCCGCTCGGCGGCCTTCTGCGCCCTGACCAGCTTGGCCCACGGATCACGCCCCCAGACACGCTGGGTGACCAGCAGGCAGGGCGCGTGGATGGCCAGCACGGGTACCTCGTAGTGCTGTGAAAGCCGCTCGATCACGTCGATGTCCTGGCTCACCGGGTCGGCCCCGACCATGATCTCGACCCCGTCGTAACCCAGGCGCGCGGCCAGTTCGAACGCATCGGGTGTGCGTTCCGGATATACCGAAGCAGTGGACAATGCGATCTTCGCATTGGGCACGCGGATGACGTCAGCCACGTTGCCAGCCTAAGCGGGGTGAGGCCGCGGCGTGGCGCATGCGCCTACGGTTGACCCATGTCACGCATTGCCCACGGCGCCATCCCGAGTCCCAACATCTGGAACACGCCGCAGGTCTACGAGCTGGAGAACCGCGCCGTCGACCCCGATGGCGCGGCCGACGCGGCGATGCGGGAGATCCGTCCGCGAGACGGCGCGGTCGTGCTCGACATCGGCTGCGGCACCGGCTATCACCTGCCCGCGCTCGCCGCGGAGGCCGCCCGGGTGATCGGCGTGGAGCCGCACGGCGACCTGGTCAAGCTGGCCCTGCGGCGCTGCGCGGGCCTGCCGGGCGTCGAGGTGCACCGCGCCACCGCCCAGAGCCTGCCGGTGCCCGACGCGAGCGTGGACGTCGTGATCGCGCGCTGGGCGTACTTCTTCGGTCCCGGCTGCGAGCCGGGCCTGCGCGAACTCGACCGCGTGGTACGGCGGGGCGGCGCCGCCTTCGTCGTCGACCTGGACGCCACCCGGGGCGATTTCGGCCGCTGGTTCCAGCGCACCGTGCCCAGCTACTCCCCCACGGCCGTCGAGACCTTCTGGACCCGGCAGGGCTGGCTGCGCCGTCCGCTCGACCTGCGCATGTCCTTCGAGCGCCGGGCCGACCTTGAAGCGGTGCTGCGCATCGAGTTCACACCGGAAGTGGCCGCCGAGGCGATCCGGGAGACTCCTGGCCTGGAATTGGCTTATCCGAACGTGCTGCGGTGGCGTACCTATTGACATTGACGTTGGTGTCAACGTTTAGCGTGGAGGCATGCGGATCGGTGAACTGGCCAGACGGGCGGGCGTGAGCACCAGGTCACTGCGCTATTACGAGCAGCACGGCCTGATCAGCGCCCGGCGCGCCGCCAACGGCTACCGCGAGTACCAGGAGGACGACGTCCGGCTGGTCAGCGAGATCCGCACGCTGCTCACCAACGGTTTCACGCTGGACGACGCGCGCCCGTTCGTCGAGTGCCTGCGCTCCGGGCACTCCTCCGGCGGCGACTGCGCCGGTTCGGTGGAGGTCTACCGGCGCAAACTGGAGGAGATCGACTCCGAGATCCGGACGCTGCTCGCCCGCCGCGCCGAGGTGGCCGCGCAACTGTGTTCCGGATGTGTCTTCAAGGGAGAGAAATGATCACGCTGACTACCGAAAACTTTGCCGAGCAGGTACTGAAGAGCGACAAGCCGGTGCTCGTGGACTTCTGGGCCGAATGGTGCGGGCCCTGCCGTATGGTCGCCCCGGTGCTGGAGGAGATCGAGGCCACGCGCGGCCTGGCGGTCGGCAAGCTCAACACCGACGAGAACCCGGAGATCATGGCCCGCTTCGGAGTGATGAGCATTCCGACCATGATCCTTTTTGAGAACGGGCAGCCGGTCAAGCAGGTCGTCGGCGCCAAGCCCAAGCGCCTGCTGGAGCGCGAGCTGGGCCTCGCGTAGTCCCTTTTGTGTAGTTCGGATCGTCATCGCGAGCGATCCGCTCCGCTGAGTGACCGTCCTAACGTGGCCGGTCATGAGCCGAGTTCTCAGCCTTCTCGCGCTGGCCGTGCTGGTGGCGGTCACGATGTTCGACCTGGCCCCGCCCAGGAGCGCCGCCACCGCTTTCAGCGCGGCCCGCGCCTTCGAGGACGTGCGGGTGATCGCGAAGGCGCCGCACCCGACCGGCTCGGCCGCGAACGACCGCGTCCGCGACCACCTGGTCGCCCGCCTGAAGGACAACGGCTTCGACACCCGCGTCCAGGAGGGCGTCGGCGTGCTGCCCCTGGACTACACGGGCAGCACGCCCGTCGGACGGGTCCGCAACATCGTCGCCACCCGCCCCGGCACCGCCTCCACCGGCCGGATCGTCCTGGCCGCCCACTACGACTCCGTACCGGGCGCGCCCGGCGCCGCCGACGACGGCGCCGGGACCGCGGCCGTCCTGGAGGTCGCCCGCACCCTGCCGCCGAACCTCCGCAACGACGTCGTCGTCCTGCTCACCGACGCCGAGGAGGCGGGACTGCTCGGCGCCGAGGCCTTCGCCCGCCAGAACCGCTTCGACGGCCCCGTCGTGGTGCTCAACCACGAGGCCCGCGGGGTGCGCGGCACCGTGCAGATGTTCCGCTCCTCCGGTGGCCTCATCGACGTGTACGGCACCGCCGCCCCGCACCCCGCGGCGGACTCCGCCTTCGCCTCCCTGATGGGCCTGCTGCCCAACAACACCGACTTCCACGTCTTCGACCAGGCCCGGTGGATGGGGCTCGACTCGGCCTTCGTCGGCGGCGGCGCGTACTACCACACCCCGCTCGACGACCCCGCCCACCTGGACCGGGGCAGTCTCCAGCAGATGGGCGACAACGCGCTGGCCGTGGCGGCGGCGCTGGGGTCGAAGGACCTGGGCACGCTGGAGTCCGCTGGCGAGCAGGTGTTCTTCACCGTGCCCGGGGCGCTGGTCAGGTATCCGGGATGGCTGGAGCTCCCGATCGCCGCGCTCGCCCTGGTGATGGCTCTGGCCGTGGTGTTCGTGGTGCGGCGGCGGGGGCTGGTGAGCTGGCCCCGGGCTCTTGCCGGGCTGGGGGTGTCCCTGGTGACCGTGGTCCTGGCCGGGGCCTGGGGATACGCGCTGTGGCCGCTGCTGGGGGCGCTACGGCCCGGCTACACGACGATGTTCACCGGCGACCCCTACCGGCCCTGGTTGTACTGGGCGGCGTTGCTGGTGGTCACGGCGGCGATCGTGCTGGTGTGCGCGTCGCTGTTCCGCCGCCGGTCGGATGGGCCCGTGCTCGCCGGGCCGGCCTGCGGCGGGTTGCTCCTTGTCGCGTCGCTCGGCATGTTGTCGGCCTTGTTGCTGCCCGGAGGGTCGCACGTGTTCGCCTGGCCGGCGTTGTTCGCGGCGCTCGGGTGGCTGGTGTCGCTGACGGTGCCGCGGGGCGGGATCGTCGCGCTGACGGCCGGGCTGGCGCCGGCGGCGGTCATGCTCGGCGGCACCGCGCTGACCTCGCTGGACATCGGGCTGGGCATCGGTGGCATGTTGTCGGCTCCGCATTTCGCGCTCCTGCTGCTGCTGATGCTGCCCGTGGTGGAGCGGCCGCCGGGCCGTACCGTGTGGGTGGTGCTGCCCGTGGCGGCGGTGGCGCTGATCGCGGCGGGACTGTACGCGGACCGCTTCGACCCCGCCCACCCGCGCCAGGAGCACGTCTCCTACGCGATCGACACCGGCACCGGCGAGGCGCGCTGGGGACGGCCCGGCGGCGGCGGCGCCGACGGCGTCCGGTTCTTCGGCGAGGAGGACATGACCACGAGCCGGGCCCCCGCCGCCCCCTTGCGCGCGCCCGGACTGACCGTGCTGAAGGACACGACCTCCGGCGATGTCAGGACCATGGCGCTCCGCCTCACCCCGTCCGGGGCGGCGCCGGTCGTCGGGCTGGACGTCGAGGGACAGCGGCCGAAGATCACCGTGGCGGGTCGCGAGCTGGGCGAGCGGGCCGGGTTCGCCTTCCACGCGCCGCCTGCGGAAGGGGTGGAGGTCACGCTGACGCTCCGCGCGGGCGAGGCCAAGATCCGCATCTACCAGCAGGAGTACGACATGTCAGTGATCCCCGGATACCGGGTTCCGGAAGGCAGCATGCGGCTCCGGCCGAGCACGACCGCCTTCCTGACGAAGATTGTCGCCCCCGCCCGCTAGCCTGCTCCGCATGGCCAAGACTGCGACGGGTTATCGCTGCACCGAGTGCGGCTGGCGCACGCTCAAGTGGGTCGGCCGCTGCGGCGAGTGCCAGGCGTGGGGCACGGTCGACGAGGAGGGCGCCAAGGGCGTCCACGTCGTGCGGGCCGGGGCCACGACGGGGCCGGCCGTACCGATCGGCGAGGTCAAGGCCGAGATCGCGACCGCGCGCACCACCGGCGTGGGCGAGCTCGACCGGGTCCTCGGCGGCGGCGTCGTGCCCGGCGCCGTCATCCTGCTGGCCGGCGAGCCCGGCATCGGCAAGTCCACGCTGCTGCTGGAGGCGGCCGCGTCCATCGCCCAGCGCGCCACCGTGCTCTACGTCACGGGCGAGGAGTCCGCGGCGCAGGTCAGGCTGCGCGCCGACCGCATCGGGGCGCTGCGCGACAACCTCTACCTCGCCGCGGAGACCGAGCTGTCCGCGCTGGTCACCCACGTGGAGAAGGTCCAGCCCCGCTTCCTCGTGGTCGACTCGGTGCAGACGATCAGCTCCGCGCAGTCCACCGGCGTGCCCGGCGGCGTCACCCAGGTGCGCGAGGTCGCGGCGAACCTGGTCCGGCTGGCCAAGGAACGCAACATGGCGACCGTGCTGGTCGGCCACGTCACCAAGGACGGCTCGATCGCCGGGCCCCGCACGCTTGAGCACCTCGTCGACGTGGTGCTCAACTTCGAGGGCGACCGCCACTCGCGGCTGCGCCTGGTGCGCGCGGTGAAGAACCGCTTCGGCCCGACCGACGAGGTGGGCTGCTTCGACCTGCACGAGCGCGGCATCGAGGGCATCACCGACCCCACCGGGCTGTTCGTCTCCCAGCGCAGCAAGCCCGTCCCCGGCACCTGCGTGACCGTGACCGTCGAGGGCACCCGGCCACTGCCCGCCGAGGTCCAGGCGCTGGTCGCGCGCACCGAGGCGCAGCAGCCCCGGCGCACCACCTCGGGGCTCGACTCCTACCGGGTGCAGTTGGTGCTGGCCGTACTCGAACGCCGGCTCAACGCCAAGCTGGGCGGGTGCGACGTCTTCACCGCCACGGTCGGCGGGCTGAAAATTGCCGACCCAGCGGTGGATTTGTCCGTTATGCTCGCCGTGGCCAGTGCAGCGGGTGACAAACCGCTGCCTTCCGGTCTGGTCGCTCTCGGCGAGGTCGGGCTGGCCGGGGAACTGCGGCCGGTCAAGGACGTCCGGAGGCGGCTCACCGAGGCCGCGCGGCTCGGCTTCACCCGCGCGCTCGTACCCGCCGGATCGCTCGAAGAATCCGGCAACAAGCGCGCCGGGCAGCGCTCGCTGGTGCCGGTGGGTCCGGTGTCGTTCGCGCCCGGGTTCGAAGTCGTCCAGGCGGAGAACGTGTGGGACGCACTCACACACGTCACATAGCCCCGCTAAGCTGAAGTTGACATATCTACACGGGGGTCAGGTGCCAAACGACAGGAGTCTTGACGACCGCCGTCGCGAAGCCCTGGCCGCAGTGGCGCCGGGCACACAGCTACGCGACGGCCTGGAGCGGATCCTGCGCGGGCAGACCGGCGGCCTGATCGTGCTGGGCTACAACGATTCCGTCGAAGACCTGTGCAGCGGCGGGTTCCTGCTCGACGTCGAGTTCTCGCCCACCCGCCTGCGCGAACTGGCCAAGATGGACGGCGCGATCGTGGTCCACCACGACGAGGACAAGATCGTCCGCGCCGCCGTCCACCTCGTGCCCGACCCCTCCATCCCCACCGACGAGTCCGGCACCCGCCACCGCACCGCCCAGCGCGTGGCCCGCCAGACCGGCCTGCCGATCATCGCGATCAGCAAGTCCATGCGCATCATCGCCCTCTACCTCGACGGCATCCGCTACGTCCTGGAGGAGTCGGCCGCCATCCTGTCGCGCGCCAACCAGGCGCTGGCCACGCTCGAACGCTACAAACACCGCCTCGACGAGGTCTCCGGCACCCTGTCGGCGCTGGAGATCGAAGACCTGGTGACCGTCCGCGACGTGGCCGCGGTCGCGCAGCGGCTGGAGATGGTCCGCCGCATCAGCGACGAGATCAAGGGCTACGTGGTCGAACTCGGCACCGACGGCCGCCTGCTGTCCCTGCAGCTCGACGAGCTGGTGGCCGGAGTCGACTCCGAGCGCGAACTGGTGGTCCGCGACTACCTCCCCGCCCCGGCCGGCCGCCGCCACCGCAACTTCGCCGAATCGCTCCACTCCCTCGACAACCTCACCGGCAGCGAACTCCTCGACCTGTCCGCCGTCGCCCACGTCCTGGGCCACAGCGGCAACGAAACCCTCGACAGCCCCGTCAGCCCGCGCGGCTTCCGCCTGCTGGCCAAGGTCCCCCGCCTGCCCGCCACGGTCGTCGACCGGCTGGTGGACCACTTCGGCGGCCTGCAGAAACTCCTGGCGGCCAGCATCGACGACCTCCAGGCCGTGGGCGGCGTCGGCGAGTCCCGCGCCCGCAGCGTCCGCGAGGGCCTGTCCCGCCTCGCCGAGTCCAGCATCCTAGAGCGCTACGTGTAGCCGGCTGTGTTGTTGTTTTCTCCCCGCGCGGTCTGGACCCCTCCGTGCGCTTGTTCCGCGCCGTGCGCCCTTTGACCGCCTGTTTCCGTTACGGCAGGCCCACCACCCCGCCCCGCCGTCCTCCGCGGGCGCCCGTCGAGCGATGGTCGTGAGGGCTCACGGGGTACTCGCCGCTACAACTCCGCCCTAGGCACGCGGGATGGCCCGGCCGGCCGCCGTCCAAGGCGCCGGATCACCACCGACCCCCACCCCACCGCCCCGGCCCCTCCCCGGGTTCCCCGGCTGTCCCACGGCCGGTTGGGGGCTAGCGGAGGTGGAAGACGACCAAGGGGCTTTTGAGTTTGCCCAGGCGGGCCACTGCCACGTAGGTGCCGGGGAGGGCGGTGGGGCCGTTGGCCGTGCATTCGGTGCGGGAGCGTTTGCGGTCCCAGTCCACCGTGCGCACGAACGGGATCCCCCGCTCCAGCTTCTGCGCCGTCCCCGTCTCCCCGCTCACGCAGTCGGCCGTCGACCAGATGCGGTCCTCGCCGGACGTGATGCGGATCTCCATGGCCCGCGGCCCCACGTCGGTGGTGCACATGACCTGGCCGGTGTTGACGAGGGTGGCCATCAGGTTGGGCATGGCGCCGGCGCCGTACACGTCCTGCCTGCCCTGCAGGTTGAGGACCAGGTCGCTCTCCTCGCACGGCGCCCCTGGGCGTTTCACCTTGGCCGGGGCCGTGGTGGCGGGGTTCTTGGTGGGGGACGGGGTGGGGCTCGGGCTGGCCGTACCGAGAGCGAGGGTGCGCAAGCCGGCCAGAAGCGGATCGGCCGCGGGCGGACCGCTGCTCGTCGCGGTCTCTGCGCTGGAGGTCCGCTGCGGACCGCTGGAGCCGCTGGAGCAGGCCCACGCCACGACGGCGACCACCACCAGCACGCCGACCAGCACGCTCATGCGCCGACGCCAGTAGACGTCGCCGCCATCGCCACGCATCGCATCCGAATCCATACGCACAGCATGGTAATTCTGTGGCCACCGAGGGTGACGACACGCCGTCGGCGGCCCTTTCCGCGTACGCTAAGCCGGGTGATCGAGCCGATCCTCCTACACACCCCCGTTCTGGAGTGGTACGCCGACAACGCCCGAGACCTCCCCTGGCGCGCCGATGACGCGACGCCGTGGGGTGTGCTGGTGAGCGAGATCATGCTGCAGCAGACGCCGGTCGTCCGGGTGCTGCCGATCTGGCACGAGTGGATGGAACGCTGGCCCACTCCGAAGTCTCTGGCCGTCGAACCGCCGGGCGAGGCCGTGCGCCACTGGGGCCGCCTCGGCTACCCGCGCCGAGCGCTGCGCCTGCACGCGTGTGCCAAGGCCATCGCGGACGAGCACGGCGGCGAGGTCCCCTCCGACCACGCGACGTTGCTGGCCCTTCCCGGCATCGGCGAGTACACCGCCGCCGCCGTGGCCAGCTTCGCCTTCGGTGGCCGCCATGCCGTCCTGGACACCAACGTCCGCCGCGTGTTCGCGCGCGCCGTGCGCGGCGACGAGTACCCGCCGACCGCCACCTCCGCCGCCGAGCGCCGCCTCGCCGAAGCCCTCCTACCCGCCCTGGGCGCGCCTCGCTGGGGCGTGGCCGTCATGGAACTGGGCGCCTTGGTCTGTACGGCCCGCAGCCCCAAATGCGCCGACTGCCCGATCTCCGACCTGTGCACGTGGCGCCTGACCGGCAAACCGGCCCACGACGGCCCGGCCCGCAAGGGCCAGACGTACGCCGGAACCGACCGCCAATGCCGCGGCCGCCTCCTGGCCGTGCTCCGCGCCGCCCACGGCCCGGTCCCGAAGTCGGCCCTGGACGTGGTCTGGGACGACCACGTCCAACGCGAACGCGCCCTGGACGGCCTCATCACCGACGGCCTGGCCGAACACCTGGACGACGGCACCTACCAACTCCCCACCTGACCCATGGCCGATGGCGTGCGGGCTTGAAGGCGCGGAGGGCCACCCGGCGCCCCGGGCGGCCTTCCGGCGGGGTCAGGCGATCCAGGCCGGGGTGCCGAACTCCTTGCCGTCGGCCCCGAAGGCGTGGGCGTCGCCCGGTGCGGTCACCACGGCGGTGTAGCCCTCGGCACCGTCGGCCACGATCTGGCGGGCCGTACGCGCGGGCATGATCACGGTGTCACCGGCCGCGACCGCGAACGTCTCCTCACCCAGCGACACCGTGGCGCTCCCGGCGATCCAGGTCCACACCTGCTCGACGTCGAAGTCGTGCAGCGGCCCCTGGCCACCCGGCTTCACTTCCACCCGCCACAGGGAACGGCTCGCGCCGCCCTGCGTGGGCGAGGCCAGGGTGGTCATGACGCCGCCAGGAGTCTCGGTCACCCGGGCGTCGGCGTTGCGAACTACTGTCATGGCGCTCTCCTCATGTAAAATAGACAACCAAGTTGTCCATAAGGTAAACGAGGTTGTCTATCATGTCAAGCGAGCCCCCGGGCTTCGAGTTGCCGCTGCGTCTGTTCATGGCGTTCCGCATGATCATCGACGAGCTGCACGCCGAGCTCGCCCGCCAGGGCCACCCGGACGTTCGCCCCATGCACGGCTTCGTCATGCAGGCCGTCGGCCCCCACGGCACCACCGCCGTCGACCTCGGCCGCACCCTGGGCGTCTCGAAACAGGCCGCGGGAAAGACCATCGACACGCTGGAACGCCTCGGCTACGTGGAGCGCAGCACCGACCCGGCCGACTCCCGCCGGAAGATCGTCAAGCTGACCCCGTACGGGGTGGACGCGCTGATGAAGTCCGCCGCCATCTTCGACGACCTGCGGCGCACCTGGTCCCACACCCTGGGCGAGGACCGGCTACGCGCCCTCGAACAGGACCTGCGCACGATGACGCCACCGGACTTCTTCCGCCTGGACATCCCGGGCTGGTTCGGCGGCCTGTGAAGCAAGACCCGGCGCCCGAAGCCAGCACCTCCGGCACATCGTGCGCCACGAGCCCCGGTTCACCCGCCAAGCCCCTCACCGCCACCCGACCCGGCCCAGGCGGGGCGGTACACCCCCGAGCGGGGACGAGGCGGCGGGGGCGCGTGAACAAGACGGCGGAACGCCGCTGAAGGGGACTAGGCGGCCAGCTGGAGGCCGAGGCTGGTGAGGTTGGTACGGGCCCAGTCGAGCTCCTCGGCGAGGAGGGAGACCAGGGCGCCGGGGCCCTTGGCGCGGCCGGGGACGATGAGGTTGTGGGTCTCGACCTCGATGTGCGCCGTGCCGTTGACCGCCCCGGACAACATCGCCGTCAGCGTGTCGTGCAGGACGGCGCCGGTGCTCGGGTTCTCGTCGGTGTGGTTGTGCACGTGGCCCAGCTTGACCACGGGCGCACCGGCGGCGGCCAGGCCGCGCAGCGCCTCGCCGGGCTCTTCGGCACCACAGGCCAGATGACAGGCGTCCAGGCAGACGCCGAGGTGCTCGGAGTCGATGCCGCAGACCCGCTCCAGCGCCTGCTCGGTCGTCTCCAGAACGCACCCGGGCCACGGCTCGAAGCCGACCCGGATCGTCTTGCCGGTGACGCTGTAGATGCCGCGCAGCTCGCGCGCCAGCCGTTCCAGCCGCTTGGTGGCGATCGTGTGCAGATCGGACGGCCAGTCGCGCCGCCACCCGATCGGAATCGTGGAGATGCTCCCGAACCGCACATCCTCCGGCAGCAGGAACGCCAGGATCTTGGCCAGGGCCATCGTGTAGCGGTAGCGCTCGGGCTTGGCCCAGTCGGGGCCGGGAACCTCCTGGTTGCGGCCACCCGTCCCGTTGAGGCTGACGACCTCGAGCCCGCGTTCCTCCAGGGAACGGCGCAGGCGTACCAGCTCGATGCGGTCAGCCGTCAGATGATCGGCCACGGCGGGCGACAGCCACAGCCCGATCCCCATGCGCTCCACCCCAAGCCGCTTGCGCACCGGTACGGCGTAGCGGGTGAGGTGGGCGATCAGGTTCTCGAGGTCTTCCGCGGGGTGCACGCCTGCGTTGTAGGCCAGGTGAACGAGCGTTCCGTCGTCGTGACGCAGGCGCATCGGCTTCCTCCACGGCTTGCACTGGTGTTGTTCCGGTCGCCCGCCTCGGGATAGCGCGGCCCTTGTCCGAGCATGTCTGCTCCCGGGTGATCCACGCGTCCGCCCTGAGTTGATTCCTCACTACTCCCCAGGGAGCAGCCTCACGGTAGGCGCACCTTCTTGTGGCGCACTTGGACGAGACTTGGCGACCTCATGCTCTACGCAGTGTAGTACTACCTGCCGTGGTGATACACCCCGTCCGCCCAACGATTCGGAAACATTGCCGCCCACCCCACCCCGCCACCGAAACCCTTCCACCCAAACCCCAGAACCCCACCAAAGCCACGACAACGAAGAGCGTGGTCACGCGCGACTGGACACAAGCGTTAGCCCCTGGTGTGACGACGCAGTCGAGAGAGGTGCCTGCGCCGCAGGAAAGGCCCGCAAGGTGTTGACACCCCGGGTGTGGCGTCCCTGGACGCGCCACGGGCGTTGCCGCCACTGCAGGGTGCAGGCGGCCTGGGTGTTGGTGTCTTGGCGCTGGTGCCCCTGGGCCGCGGAGCGTGGGCAAGTGTGCGCGCGTCACGGCGGGGAGCGGTGAGGCGGAGGAGCGTGCCCCTGGAGGGCCGGGCAGGCACGACGGCGGGTGGGGCCGACCAGGCTTGCCGTAACAGATACAGGGCTTGAGAGCGGCGTCGCAACAGACGCCGACGGACGAGAACGAGCCCCCCGCGGAAACCGCCGGGGGCTCGATCTGACCCCGCTCAGAACGGGATCGGCGCTGCCAACGCCGCCGCCGAGACGGGCACCTCGGACGGCGC
>NZ_JBHYJD010000048.1:0-17234 GCF_042740555.1 Nonomuraea sp. NPDC059007
TAGCGGGGAGCCAGGGAAACGTCTTGGCACTCCTCATCTCTGCCTGTCGCACAGCTACCGGAACTCCACCGTCGCGCGGGTACCGGAACTTGACACACCGGTCCGGCATATGCCCGGCCCCCCGGCCCCTGACGATCACGGCATACCCCATGGGAAGCCCAGCAGAGCACCAAGCCGGAGGAGGCGGCGGGCGGTCGGGTGTGTCCAGTTAACGGTTCTGATCCACTTGGTGTGAACTGATCGCACGCAGTACGGTTCTCACCGTCGGCATCGCCCTGTCCAACGGCCGGATCTTGGTCCTCCACCAGCGGCCGTGAGGGTGAGTCTGCTGAACGATGCCGCCTGTGTCGCGACTCGAACAACGCCGAGTCCTGAACATGGCCTTTCTCAGGGAAGAGCAGCTCGATTACGACTGCGACGGCCGCGATAATTGCCGCTGCCGACGCGACGCGCTGGTTCGGAAACAGAAGGCCAACGACTATGGCGGTCGCCAGGGCCGCAATGATGCGACACCGCCGAGTCGCGACCAGCCGTAAGACACGCTGGATGACGGTCTGGATGAAGCGCATGTGGTGTGCTCACTTTCGGTTGACATCTGTCTGGGTCTGCTGCTGGAGGTCGCGAGCCGTGGCAGCTGTCCGAACAGGCGTCCGAGCTGTTCGGGACACTGACTTCATTCTTAAGCTAGCGAATGCCCTGGTGGGAGCGCGTTCTGAACATCGAGCAAATAAGGTGACAACAGGGTGAAATCAATCGGGTGAGGTGACGATGCCGAAAAAGCCTCTCGGCGAGCCGAAGGCCCCCTACGGTCCCCAGTACGACTTCTTCGACCTACTCCAGCGCACGATCCGTCGGCATGACGACCCCTCGCTAAGAGAGCTGGGCTTGACGGTTCACCGCAGCAGGGCAGTGATCCACCGATACGTGCTCGGGCCGAAGCTCCCCAGCCGTGATCTGCTTGATCGGCTTCTGCGTGCTCTCTCCTGCACTGAAGAGGAAACGGAAGCCGTCAACGCCGGATACGCCGCGGCTTACGAAGACCAGATTCGGCGGCGGCGTGCCGCACCGCGGGATCCACTCATCATGGACCAAGACAGGATAGGCAGGTCGCATCACGCTGGTTCGATCAACTTTGGCACCGACTACACCAGCGACGAAGATGCAGCAGCCGAGACACCGGTTAGTCCAGCCGAGGCAAGGGCTGGTACGAGTCAAATCCATGACCGATTCGCAAATCGCCCGGCCTTGGCCGTGTGGTCACGTGAGCTGCTGGCTCTCAAGACATCTGCCGGAGCTCCGCCCTACCGGGCGATGCAGCGCTGGATGAAAAGACTAGGGAGCGATTCCTCAGTGACTGCGCTGCACGCCTGGTTCTCCGGCATCAGCCTGCCCCGCCATTGGCATGAGATCCAGCCTCTCATTGAGATGCTTATCAGCCAAGCAGAGGCCAGTTACAACGGTCGTGTTGAGAATTTCGCCGCGATCTTTGATCGTGCCCGGATAGAGCGTGACGCAAGGAGGCGCAACTGGGTCTGGGACGAAGTACCTGGTTGACGGTGGCCATGAAGAGCTTTCCATGGCCACCGTCAGCCGGCCAAGCTGAAGACAATCCGACCTGGCCCTCGGGCAGGTGCAGGGGTGCTAGGGCCTGCCCAGGCGCCTGCGCCGGTTGCCGGTCGGAGTGTCAGAAGTCGAACTCGCCTCTTTTGGCGCCGTCGATGAACGCCGCCCATACCGATGCTGAAACGACGTAGGGGGCCTGGTCAGGGGCTTCGGTGTCACGGATACCGACCCTGCCTCCGGACAGGGGCGCCACTTCCAGGCAGTTGCCGTTGTCGCCAGAGCGGGTTGCCTTGCGCCAGATGGCGCGGTCCAGTTCCTCGTTGGTCACTTCCATCGCTGGGCTTTCTCCTCGATCAATTGGAGTGAAGCCCTTCGAGGAAGGGCCTCACCGTGCAACATCTCATACCTCGACTTGATGTCCAGAACCCTGCTCGGGTCAGCTGTGATCTGGCTCAGCGTGATGGACTCGAGGTAGGCCGTGTCTGGCATTGCCGGTCCACCGGCCAGCATGAAGGCACCTTGCAGCCCGGTCGTCAGCCACGCGTTATGAGGGAGGATGCGAAGGTGAACCCGCGGATGATCGTCCATACCGGCGAGATGCGCGAGTTGCTCCGCCATGATCTCCTCGCTCCCGATAGGCCGGGTGAGGACTCCTTCGTCCAGCACTACCCATAGCTTAGGTCCCTTCTCCCGTTCCAGGATGCGCTGGCGATCTAGCCGTGCTGCCACGCTTTGCTCGACGACGTCGGGGGTGATCTCCGGCCTGCCCCGGAAGATGGCGCGGGCGTACTGCTCGGTCTGGAGCATGCCAGGGACGATCAACGGCTCCCAAGCACGGAGCATGTCCGCCCGCTGCTCGATCTCGACCAGTTGCGCGAGCCAGATAGAGAATCGACCGGCTTGCCCGACGGTCTCACGCCAACGTGTCAGGAGGCCACCACCTGCTCCCAGCGCGGTGTCGGCGGCGCGGGCGAAGTCCTCGTCGGCCCGGCGTTCTCCGCGCTCGATCATGCTGATCTTCGAGACTGACCAGCCGAGCATGACAGCGAGCTGCTTTTGTCGCCTCCCTGCCATGATGCGGTATTCACGAAGATGGGTGCCGAACTTCACGCTCGGGGTTTTTAGTGCAGGCTCCGGCTCGGCGTTTTCCATGGTGAAACGCCTCCTCTCTGATAACACACCTCAAAGCACGGGCATGTGTTGTAGCACACCTGGTAAGTGCCCGGGAAGTGCTTTGCCTTTGGCCCCGCATGCAGGGGTTTTCTGAGATGGTCTCTTCAGGCCGGGTTGAACCACACAGCCAGGCACACGAATAGAACGCAGGTAGGTAGATGTTGCTCGCATTCTTCGCATATTGGAAGCGACTGGTGATCAGAAAATAGCGAGGCGAATCCGGTGATATACCACGTACCCCCACCGACAAAGCTCGAGGAACTCGGCATCATCCAGCTGGCGTGTGACGCGCGGGCGCCACATCTGGCCCGGCAGGCGATCACCACGTGGCTGGGCGGCGCTCATGCCGCAACCGAGATTGTCGTGTTGGTGACCTCCGAGCTGGTCACCAACGCCGTCAAGTACGCCGATGCCTCCGGTATCGGTGACGGTTCTGGTCACATCGCGGTCAGGCTGTCGCAGAACGCGGTCCTTATCAGGGTGGGGGTGACCGATCCGGGGTCGCACTGCTCAACCCCCGCCTGCATCCCGTTGCAGGTGCCGAACCTGCACTCCGAGCACGGTCGGGGGCTGGCGATCGTGGCGAACCTGTCACGTGGCCGGTGGGGCACCTACCGGATGCCCGGCACCGGGTACCGGCACGTGTGGTGTCACCTGGACCGCTATCCGACCGAGGCGCAGTTAGGGCAGTTGTACTGCGCTCCGGTCGCCGGCTGACCTCGTCTGCTCCCTCTTCCTTCTTCATACAGCTCGTTTACGCCTGTGTTTGGCCTGCCCGGAATCGGAGAAGCATTGTGCGCCGCCATCATCTGCTCATGCTCGTCCCGGTGCTGGTCACGGCCGCGTTCGTCGCTGGATCACCGCCGCGCCCGGGAGCGTCCCGATGCCGGTGAAGGTGGCGGTGCTCGCAGGCGGGCCGGGCCTGTTCGCAGGGGTCGTGCTCGGGCGCCGGTGGCGGTTGCGGCGTAAGGCGCTCAACGGCCGTTCGCTGTTCGGCCCCCTGAATCACACCCCATCCGGCTCCGTGCCTTCCCTCGTTCGTTTTGTGAACTGGAGTTCGTCGTGTTGCGTCGTCATCTGATCAATGGGCTGCTGGTGGTGTTCACCGCTGCGTTCGCGGTCTTCTCCGTGGTGGCTCCGGCCGGGGTGGTCCGGCCGGTGGCGCTGGCGGTGCTTGGCCTGATCGTGGTCGGGGTGGTCGGGGTGGTGGTGTGGGCTGGTTACGTGGTGTGGCGGCGTCGCAAGCAGAACCAGCCGTCCGCCTGAAGATCGCCCTCCCCGCTACAGCAGCTGTACGCGGCTACCTAAACCCCCTCCTCTTCCTCTTCCCCTGACTATCCCCCGGAGTCGACCATGTCTGATCCCGTCCCCTCGGCGATAGCCGAGCAGGCCGCCCTCTACCTGACTGACCTGCAGCGGGTGCTGCAGGCGCGGGGCTTACTCGCGCGGGTGCTGACCGATGCGGGGCGGCTGCCGCGCTTGCGGGTGATCAACCCGGGGCCACCACGCTGGCCGAGGTTGTTTCGGCCTTGCCGCGGGAGGGTGAGTGGATGTTCTGGTGGTCGTGGGCAGCGCCGATCGTCGAGGTCACCCACCCGGACCGGGCGGCCGAATGTGTCGGCCGGGTGCTGGCCGTAGCGTCCCCGCACACCGTCTGACCGGCACGCGACCACGCCGACCGGGCACGGATGCTGTCCGCCCGTTGGCGGCCCGTGTCGCGGCCCTGTCGTGGCTGTCAGCGGCCGGGGATCGGCGGCCATCAGCCCTGTCACCACGATTGCCGCCCGTTCGGCGGGGCCGTGGATGGCAGCGTCCTCACCCGCTCCCTTCCGGTCGGGGTGTCTGGCGGTGGCATCCCGGCCGGGGGCCGGGGCGGGTGAGGGCCACCCTGTCAGTGCTTCTCGGATGGGTGCCGGGTGGTGGGCGACCGTGGCCGGTGTCCTGTTCGAGTCCGAGGTGGCCGCGTGGTGTGCAGCGCGTGGTCACCGGTGGTGGCTGGCCGGATGTCCTTGCCGGTCAAGTCACCGCCTGGGTGGCGTGTCGCGTGGGTCCCCCGCTCGCGTCGATCGTCGCCTGGGGCGGTCCCTCACCTGGGAGGGAACCATCGCGCACGCCGACGCCGCGATGGGAGGGACCGCCCCCCTTCCCCAGGAGGAGACAAGCGAGATTTCAAGGCTTCTCGGGAGCGATGCGGCCGGGCGGACGCGCAGGCCCACCCGCCGCACTCCCGAGAATCGGGTGACCGCGAGTGCCTCATGCAACCGCGGGCGCGGTCACCCCTTGGGGCGGCTGGCCGGATACCCGAGGAGGTCCGGTCAGCCACTCCCCGGGAAAGGCCGGGTGGTTCCCCTTCCGCCCGGTCAACCGGTGGGCGGCCCTCTTTGCGCTGGTGCGGAGCGCGGCTGCACAGGCCGCGAGGCGTGAAAGGGGGCCGCCCGCCCTTTGAGAACTTCATGAACGTCCGGTAGCGGCACGCTCCCAGTCATCGCGGGTGCCGCTACCGGGCCCGGACCCCTCTGGCGGGCGGGTTGCGCGCAGGCGACCGTGCCCGCCAAGGGGGAGGGGAGGTGGCTGCTCGGGCCTCCGCTGTGCGGAGAGAGCAGCCACCCCCTTGGCTGACCGTCCTGGAAGCCCGGTCGGCCAACGCTGATGGCCTTGGTGCAGCCGCTGACTCACCAGGCCGTGGGCGGGCGGCTCCAGCAGCGTCACACGAGTGTGGGATCCGGGGCCCGCACACGAACGCTGGAGCCGCCACCCCGGGACTCTATGAAAACGTCCGGCAGCGGTGGCGCTACCTCCCTCGTGCCCTGCTGCCGGACCCTCCCGGGGCCTTCGGGACGTAGCGCAAAGCGGGGAGTCACCCTCCCCCCCATGGGCCGCTCATCCCGTCCCGAACCCTCTCCGCTCCCGCTGCGGGGGAAGGAGACAAGGGAAAGAGGGAGGTAGGTCAGCGTGCGGCTGACCTACCTCCCCCTTCTGCTACCTGATCGCGATTCTTAGCTGGTGGGCAGGTGGATCACCGTCCCACTCGTGCCCTCGCCTCCGACCGCCGCGTCCTGTGCACTCCGTCCAGAGCGGGTGGTGCGCCGAGAGGGCGGTAGTGGCCGGGGTGTGGGTGCGGGGGGTTCCGGTCAGCAACGCGGCGGTGGCCTCGGCTCCTGCGGCAGCCGCTTCGGGGTAGACACTGATGTAGGTGTCGCGGGTGAACGATGCCGTGCGGTGCCCGAGCGCTTTCTGTACTAGGACGGCATCCGCTCCTGCCGCGAGCATCGCTGTGGCTGCCAGGTGGCGCAGGTCATGGAGGCGGATCGGTGGCAGTCCGGCCTGGTAGCAGATCGCGTAGAAGCGATCCGTCACATACTGCGGATGCAGAGGCCGACCGATCTCGTCGGTGAAGACGAACCCGGACTCCACCCAGTCCGGCCCCGCGGCCAGCCGCTCCCGCGCCTGCCGCCGTTCATGCTGCTTCAGCCAGGTCATCGACTCGGCGTCGACGGCGATCTCGCGGTCGCTGGCATCGGTTTTCGGGGTGCCCTGGATGGGGTTCCAGCCGAGCTGGGTGATCTGCCAGTGAATCCCGATCCAGTTTGCGGATATCGAGCCCTCCCAAATCACGAAAGAGACCCTCAAGGAGGGGCCTCGACGAACGGGCACGGACCGGCATGACGCGATCTTTGCTTGACGGCCTGTCCGAACGCGGCCTTCGCGGCGTTCCAAGCCGCTGGTCTGGACCGAGGAGCGGGTCGCCCAGTGGCGCCTCGACCACGCGGAACATCTGGACCTGCTCAAGCGGGCACGCGAGGGCAGGCGAGTCGACCCCGTAGTCGCCTACACTGGTGCGCCGCGTCCCTCGCCGGTGATGGTGTGGACCCCGTAGCAGACCCAGCGATTCCTCACCTACGCCCGAAGAGATCGCCTGTTCGCCCTCTACCGGCTGTATGCGATCAACGGCCTGCGCCGACGGGAGGCGGTAGCGAGTTCGACGACGGCGGCGGGGTTGAAGGCCAGCAACCTGTCCTGCTTGATGGCGATGTTCAGCGCGTGGCGCAGGGTGGCGCGGATGCGGTGCATGGTGGTGGGGCCGACCGGACGCCGGTAGCGCACCGCCCGCACGCGGGCGGGGTCGCCGCTGGCGCGTTCGGTGACGATGATGTCGTTGAACTCCTCGATCGCGTCGAACATGCCCGCGACGTCCGACACGCGGAGCCGGTCCAGCCGGATCTCCCCCAGGTACGGCTTGAGGTAGAGCCGGATGTGCGACTCATACGAGCGCCGGGTGGTCGGCTCGATGGCGCGCTTGCGCTTGAGGAACTCCTCCAGCCACTCGCCGACGGTGACATGCCGGTTCAGGTCCTGGTGCGTGCGGACGTTACGCCGTACCTCCTCGGTGTCGGGAAGCTGCTGGGTGGCTTTGGTCACCGACAGCATCAGCGCGGTGATCTGCCTGCGGACGGCCGGGTCGGGGTCCAGGGCGAGCAGGCCGCGGGCGTGATCCAGCTCCGCTTCAGCATCCTCCAAGGTGAGGAAGCCGCGCCGCCGCAGCGGGGTGCGGCGCTTACCGTCAGCGGGGGCGGGGAGTTCGAGCTGGTAGGCCCAGGTGCCGTGCGTCGAACTCCACCGTTTCCGCCGTTGGCGTGCGTGGTGCGCAGCTTCGGGCAGGTCTTGCCGATGTTCTTGCCGGTGTCGGGATCGATGCAGGCGCAGATCTTGTGGGTGGTGCCCTTGGCGACGGGCCGCTCCCTGCCCGCCGCCTTCGTCGTGCTTGGGTTGCTGGCCATCGTGGTCATCCCTTCTCTCGTGTCTGACGGTCATCGCCGCCCTGTTCTTCTGGCTGGTCGAGGAGCACCCGCAGCCCGCGCACCGGTACGGCGTACCTGCCACCGATGCGCAGCGAGGTATTCGGATAAGTGACAGGGATCAGTGACCCGATGCTCGGGCCACACCCGGTCCAGCGCCTCGCTCCATCGCCGCCCAGCCGTCAGCACCTGCCCGAACCCGAACTGTTTTCGCAGGCCACAGCGTTTTCGGGCAAGTTCCGGGCAGCGCCTGGCGGGGGCGGCATACGCTGAGACCGAGCCCCTGCAGTGCGTGAGGCCACGGAGATGGGCGAGTTGCCGAACCGCAGGGATGAGCTGGCCGAACGTCGCTTGGCCAAGCTGGATCTCGTGAAGGCGATGATGGCCGCCAACCTGAAGCCGGACTACGGCGGCTTCTACGGCCAGCTCCAGCTCGCCTCTGACGCGGTCGCGGAGCTGGGCGAACTGGCCGAGGTCCGCAAAGCCGCCCGTGCCGCTGGTCACCAGCTCGGCTGGAAGGTCCGCACCCACGTCAGCGAGGACGGGACCCTGCTGGTGATGGACGAGCGCGACGCCCCCGAGGAGATCCAGATGCTAGCCGCCCGCCGCGCGGCCGAGGCCACCGCCGCCCTCCTCACCAGCGCCCAGAACGAAGCCCACATGTGCCACACCAGCCAGCCCACCTTCCCCGGCCAGCCGAAAGACCCCGGCCAGGACCTCTGAACGCCTGACCAGCGGCCATTGAACGCCCACGGGTCTTGTGGCGGCAGGACGGCCCGGGGCCCGGGGGGGGTAGGGCGCGGAACGCCGTACCGGCCGCCGTACGGCCCTGACGGGCCCGCCCACAGCCGCCCGGCCCATGATGCCTACCCGCCCGACGCCGTGACGGCGTCAGGTGACGCCACGGGGTCCGGCATTGCATCGGTTCCAAAATCCGCAGGTTCATCGTCGCAGATCCGGGGGTGCATCGTCGTAAATCCGCAGGTGAGCGACTTGCTACTGCTGGAAACTTGTGGTCACGCAGAGCGATGTAGCCGATACTGGCCGGGACATCTCCAGCAGATCCACGTGGAGGAGCCCCCCGTGTCCGCTGTACGGCTCGTCGTGTTCCCGCTCGTCGTCACCCTCTCCGAGTACCCCGATGAGCTGATCAAGATCCGGGCCAAGCACAAGGTCGCCGGCACGCTCCTGCTCTACCGCCACCAGGTCAAGAGCCTCGACCAAGCTGGAACGTGCCCGGCGCCTACATCCTGCTCGACCGCCCCGACAGCGAGGGCCGGTGGGGCGCCTACGTCGGCAAAGCCACCAACCCCGGCCTCCGAAACCGCGTCCAACAGCAGTTCAAGAACCGTGACCACTGGTACCGGGTGCTGGTCATCCGCTATGAATCCAACGACGACGAGAAGCTGAACAGCACCGAGGCCGGGCGGTTGGAAGGGGAGATTTACTACTGCCTCGACAGCGCCGAGACGGTCGACCTGCACAACCGCAACCGGCCCCAAGACGCCACCTTGTCCATCGATGACGAGGCCAGCCTGCGCGACTACATGATCCCCATCGAGTCCACACTCCGCCTCATCGGCCACTCCCTCCAGCCGCAACGGTCCGAAGTTTCTCCCACGAGGCAGGTGTCGCCCACGTCGGTGCCCGTGCAGCAGCCCAGGCCGTACGTGAACGCATTCGGGGTGCAGGTCTGCCCCAAATCCGTATCTCCTGCAGAACCCCACCATCGAGGCAGTCATGGAGAGGATCGCGCAACTCGATACAAGATGGAAAGCTCGAGCTCAGAGGCCGAACGCGAGCAGGCCCGTCTGAGCCGGTGGTGCAGGAGGTATGCCCCGGCCAGCACACTGATACTGTGCTGGGCGGGGCATACCCCCTATGCCACCGGCTCAGGCGCTAGCTCAGGTGGCCCTGACCCTTCTCCCCGCCGTGCATCCGGCAGGCGAGTTCTTCCTCGGCCGTGAGGATCACCGCCGCCAGTTCGGGCACGCCGGTGTCGAGCGCCCTGTAGAGGCGGTGCCAGCCGTCGATGATCAGCATTCCGCTGTCGGGGACGGTGATCACGATCAGCGGTTCGGACATGTCCACGCGCGCGGCGTGGTCGGTGTCGAGGGCGATCAGGTGGAGCATGCCCGACCACTCGCGGGGGTTGATCCGGCCTTCTGCTTCCCGGCCTCGGGCGAGCTTCTTGGCGGCGGTGACGTTCCATCGCCAGGCCAGCATCTGGAAGAACTCCACGTGCGGGCGGCGGTCCGGGCTCGGCGCGGGCGTGTCCGGGGACGTCGCCGGGGCGTCGGGTGCGTGGGTGTTGTTGGTGTTGTGGTTGGTCATGCGGTCATCTCCTGCTCGGTCGGGTTGGCCGGAATCTGCTCCGCGGAGGCCGGCGCGAGTGCCTCGGCTTGAGCGATGAAGGTCCGGGCCGCGTCTCGCCGGATCAGGGCCATGGCCCGGTTGAGGTGAATGAGGGCGAATTCGTGCTCGACCTCCGGTCCGAGGACGCCGACGACCATGGCGACATCCGGTGTGGGGTCGTCGTGGTCGAGGTAGGAGCTGATCCAGGACGCGAATTTGGCCAGTGTCTGCTTCTGGGTCAGGCCCTGGCTGCGTCCCGCGTGGCGGATGTGCCGGTCGACCAGCAGCCACCAGGTGGCGAGGGTCTGGGCGCGCAGGGTGTCGTAGAGCTGCTCGGCGGAAAGGTGCTCCCCCCGGCCGAGCCTGCGGGCGATGTCGTCGCTGCTGCGCCGCCTCGTGATGCGGGCCTGCTCGATGATGGCCTCCATCGACAGCGTCTCGCCCGGCGCGGGCGCGGCGGCGGGGGTGGGGGTGGCGGCGGCTTCGTTTCGGGGTTTCGGGGTGTCGGGGTGCTGCGGGTGGTCGCTCATCGGGTTGTCCTTTCGTGGGGTGGTGACGTCAGCGCCGGGCGACGCTGACGGGGTCGGTTGGGGGTTCACGGCGTGTGCGCCGTTGTCGAGGGTTGCGCCGGGGACGTGGCCGGGTGGCCGGGGACGGGGTGGCCAACCGGCCCGCCCGGCCCCAGATGGTCGGCTCCGTCGCCGGGCTCGGTGGCCAGGTGCTGGGTGAGGAGTTCGCCGGTGTCGGTGAGGAAGTCGCGGGCGGCCATGCGGGCAGCGTGGGCGAGGGCGTGATCGAAGAGGGTTCCCGGCCGTCGGGCGGGGGCTTCGTTGGTCAGGAAGTGGCGGGCCATGGTACGCACGCGCCGCAACGCGTGGTCGCATGCCAGCCGCTTGAGGGTGATCTGTCCGTCGACCACGTCCCACCAGGCGCGGGTGGTCTGGGCGTAGGCGGCGGCGAACACCTGCTCGGCGGAGAGAAACTCCCCGTTCTGCAGGGCGGCGACGGCCTCGGCCGCCGCTGTGTAGTAGGCGTGCCGGGCTTCGGTGATCTTCTCGGCGGTGAGCTCATCGACTGAGCACCCTGCCTCCTCGGCCGGTTCGCCGTTGGTGAGGGTCGAGCCGGGTGCGGCGCGGCCGAGCGCGCCGTACGGGGGAAGAGGGCCGGGCTCGTAGAGGTCCGTTCATGGAAGTGTTCCTTTCGTCGGTGACATGGACGGTTGGTGACATGGACGAGCGAGAGGTGAGGGGTTTCTGGGTGGGGCTGTCCGGGGCGGCGGCGCGGGGCGGTCCCCGCGCTGCCGGGCGGACGGGATGTGAGGTCATGGCCGTATCCCGGCTGGGTTAGAAGACGGGGGGCTTGTTCCACGGGTCGGGCAGGGGTCCGGCGTGTCCGCCGTAGGTGTCATCCGGGTGGGTGGCCGGTGCGGCTGGTGCGGGTGGTGGGGTGAGGGCGTCGGCGATTCTCTGGGTTGCGGCGAGGAAGCCTTGGGCGGCGTTGCGGCGGGATTCGGCCATGGCCTGGGCGAACAGTCCGCCGTGCGGGGTGCGGGCGCTGATCAGGAACTCGCGGGCGTGTTGCCGCACGGTCAGAATCGCGGTCCCGCCGTCCACGGTGTTCTCGATGCCGTGGGTGAGGTCGGTGACCTGGTGCCACCAGCTCATCCGGTGGTAGGTGTGGGCGATGCGGGCCAGGGTGCCGTCGTCCAGGTTCCCCTCGTCATCGAGGGAGCAGACACGGTCGAGGGCTTCGCCCAGCGCGTGGCGGGCGTCGTGGGCGTGCTGGCTGGCGCGCTCTTCGAGTCGACCCATGATGATGATCTCCTTCACTGTCGGGTTGCTAGGGCGTGGTGCGTGGGTGTCCGGTACGAGGGCCGGGGCGTTGGTGCGGTATCCGGGGGTGGGTGTCCGGGGGTAGGTGCCGGGTCCGGTCAGGCCGCGCCGGGGCGTGTGGCGGGCCGTCCGCCCGTGTGATGCTGTGCCGTCCGGCGGCGTTCCGGTACGGCCCACGCGTTGGGGCCGTACCGGACGCCGGGGCGTGTTAGGCGGTGGCGAGCATCCGGAAGGCGCGGGCTTTGAGTTTGGCGTTGTCGTGGTCGTCGAGCAGGGCGCGCTCGGCGCGGACGGTGGCGACATCGCGGCTGCCGAACACCGGGGACTTGTGGTCCAGCCGCTCGGTCACCGCGTTGTAGGCCGCCCACCGCGTGTTGCGGATCGGCTCCTGGGTGGGGGCCTCGTTGAACAGGTACTCCAGCTCCCGCATGGTCAGGTCGTGGTTGCGCTTGGTCAGGTCTTTCGCGTCCGCCGGTAGCGGGTGCAGGCGGGTGGCGAACTGGCGGAATTCGTTGCGGTTCATCGGGATGACGAGGAGTTTCTCGGCTTCGGCGGCGAACGCCTGACCGTGCTTCCAGGTGAGTTTGAGCGCCTCGCGGGCTTCGGCGATGCGCCCGGCGAGGTTGCCGGTATGGCGGACGGTGTAGCGGGAGGTGTGGTTGGCCAGCGCGGCGCGTTCGGTGTTCGCGCAGACGACCCGGACCGGGGTGGCGACGGTGACGAACGAACCCCACCCGTCGTGCCGGTTGAACGCGGCCAGGTAGAGGTCGATCTGGTCGAACCCGCCGACCATGAGCGGCTCGGGCAGCCGCATGGTGATGAACACCCGCCGCCCGTTGTTCAGTGAGCCGCCGGTGTCGAAGACTGCCCCCGACTCATCCACCAACGTCTGGAGGAAGTCACAGACCTCTTCGTTTTGCAGAGGCTGGTACTCGCGTCCGACCCGGCCGAGACGTTCGGGCTTGCGGGTGACCGGGTTGGTGCGCACCGTCAGGAAGTCCTCGTCCGTGACGACCGGCTGGCCGGTGACCGGGTCGGTCACCGGGCCGACCGGCACCTTGCGCACGTTCCACCCAGCCAACTGCGATCGCGACAGGAGCTCCTCGGCGGTCATCGGGCCGGGCGCGGTGTAGCCGAGCCCGTGCCAGCCGGGCTTCCCGGCGGCGGCGAACCCGGCCAAACCGTTGGCGAAGATCTCGATTTCGTGAGCCATGATGTGTTCCCTTCTGAGGTGCCGATGTGCGGCGTTGTGGTGTGCGGGCATGCGGAACAGACGCGATGCCGCGAGCGGTGTGGCGGGTGGATCGGACCCCCGGCCCGGTGCGGGCCGGTGGCCGGTGGACCGGTGATCAGCGCGGGCTACGGGTGCCCTTCCGGCGCGTGGCCGGGTTGGTTCGCTTTGCGGGGCGGGCGGGGCGATGTGTCCGGGCTACGGGGGTGCGGGCGGGGCTGTAGGGGTGTCCCGCCCGCTACCCGGGCCGGGGTGGGCGGGCCGGTCAGGGCGGCCCGCCCGCTCAGGCCCGGTCAGTCGCCGTTGATGTCGGTTGCCGCACCGTCCCCGGTGTCGGCCGCGTTGACCGGGGCGAGGCTGGCCAGGGTTGCGGCGGGGGCATTGACCGGGGCGGTGGGGGCCGGGGTGGCGGTGGGGGCGAGGGCGAAGCGGCGGGGCCGTTCCGTGGTCAGCACCGCGTCGCCGAGCTGAACCAGCCGGTCCAGGGCGTTGGCCACCGCGCCGGACGAACGGCCGCCCAACGCCTTGGCCATGTCATGCGGGCTGAACTCCTTGCCGGGGAACTCGATCAGGTGCGCGTGAACCAGGTCCCGCAACCCGCCCGGCCGCGTGCTGCCGCCGATGCCCGCACCACCTCCGCCCCCCGGTACGGCGCGCGCCGGGGTGGCGGTGCCGGTCAGCGCCGCCCGAACGGTGCGGTGCGCGGTGGCGACCTTCGTCATCGCCATTTCCAGGCACCCCAACGCCATCACGGTGTTCCCCTCGTCCTTCGCCGTGAGCACCCCGTTGAACAGGTCCGCCAGTTCCGACAGGTCGGCACGGGCCCGCGCCCACGCCGGGTCATCCGCCACCGGCTCAGACTCCGGCTCGTCGGCGTCGGCGTCGGCGTCGGCGTCGGGAATCGCGTCGAGGTCACCGTCCACCTCGCCCGGCCCCTGACCGGACGTCTCCTCGGTCGGGTCCGTCTCGTCATCGGTCGGCTCGTCCGCCGGGGCGGGGTCGGCCGAATCGGCGGCGGATGGGGGAACCTCCCTCTCCGAAGCAGGCACCCCGTCAGCGTCCGTGGCGTCCGTGGCGTCCGCGTCGGGTGCGGGGTCCGGTGTTTCGGGGGCCGGTGCGGGCACGTCGGCGATGTCGGTCGGCTCGGTCGGCGCGGCAGTGTCCGCCGGGGAGTCGGCGGGGTCCGTGGTGATCGGGTACCACCGGTCAGCCGCCCGCCCGCGCCCGCCGTCGTTCACACCCGGCTCACGCCGGGCGTGCCCGTCGGCTTCGAGCTGGTTCAGGATCTTCCCCGCGACCGCGCGGTTCAGGTCGGCCGCCGCCCCGATCATCGTGGCCGACCCGCCGGGTTCGGCGTTCAGCGCCGCCCACACCGCCACCACACGCCCGTCCCCATCCGTCGCCGGGTCAGTGACCGGGGCTGCGGCGTCGGGGCTGTCAGGGGCCGTCAGGGGCGCGGCGTCAGCCGGGCCGGTAACGGCGATTTCCGCATCTGCGGACACGGGTTCGGTAGCGGTCATTTCCGGGGTGTGAATAGCCATTGCGTGACGCCCTTTCCGATCGAATTCCCGGCCCCGTCCGGGCCGGTGTTTTTCGTTTGCGTCACGACCATCCCTCGCCACTAACCCGGCTGGCAAGCCGACCCGGCCACAAATAATGTCACCCCAACGGCTGGAGAGGCTAACCTAACAAGACAACCTCCGACCTGCGAAAACATCTCGCAAGAAGGCAACGGCTTCGACTTGACATCCCGGGCCGGCCCGACTCTTCACCCCATGAGAAGACGACGGCGGACGATACCCAATTGCCCGAATAGCATAGTGAAGAATCTTCGAGGTGAATACGCATTCGGGTTGACATCAATACGCGGGTCGAGCGTCCATGGAATTAGGCGGGAAACACCGCCGGAACACCGCACCGGAATCAACACGCCGCGCCATTCCGGGGCCATCACGAAAGGGCACACCTACATGACGTCGAACACCAACGCCGCCGACACCGCCGCCGCCGACAGCATCACGGTGGAACCCGCCCACCTACGCGGGCTGGTCGACACCGGCCCCGGCCACGTCCTGATGTGGGACGGACGGGATGTGTTGATCGGGCCCGCCGCGATGGCCGACCACGGCACCCTGCTGGAGATCACCACCCAGGAAGAGATCGCCGCCACCCTGGCCAACGACGCCCCCGGCGCGCCGCCCCCGCCGGGCAGCATCGCCGACAACGTCACCGCGACCGCCCGCCTACGCCTCGAAGGCCAGCGGCACGTCAGGTCGCTCATGGCTGTCAGCGGCCCCTACAGCGCCGCGCTACGCCCCTACGGCATCCACCGCGACCAGCTCAGCCACCTCGACCCCGCCACCGGCGACATCATCACCCGTTATCGGACGCCCGACGGGGCCACCGCCACCCTCGCCACGCCCTACCTCCGCGACACCCGGGCCTCGATCACCATCACCATTGCCGAGGCCGAGGCCGAGGCCGACTCCGGGGCCGATCCGGCTCCCGTCTACACCGCGACCGTGCCGCGCCGGACCCCGCCCGCCGCCGTAGCCGCGCTGATCGCCACCGCCGCCGGACTCACCCCCCACACCACCGACCTCTACCGCCACCTCAACGACACCGGATTCCCCGACACCATCGAGCAGCTCAAGGTCGCACCCGCCTACGCCCGCGCCCTCGCCGCCCACGGCCCCGGCTGGGCGATCATGTGGAACAACGAACACGCCCACCCCGTCATCGCCCGCCCCGAACACGGCGACGACGGCCACCTCCTCGAAATCTGCCGCTACGAGGAGATGTTCACCCTCAGCCCGTGCGACACCTGCGACGACGCCCGCACCTGCGACACGTGCATGTCCGGACAGCCCGACTTCGAGACGATCGCCCGCAACATGAGCGACCTCCTCGGCGACTACCACCTCAGCATCGACGACATCGCGTACTGCATGCCCGGCACCCTGCCCTACACCCGCGCCCTCCGCGCTCACGGCTACGAACGCCACACACAGGGCCACCGCTACAACGCCGACCACACCCCGACCGGCCACCATGACGCCTACGGTCAGGACTACCGTTCGCCCGAAGGCCACCTGGTCGAGGTGATCATCCCGATCAACCCCACCCCCACCCGCGACGACCCCGCCGCACCGCACCTCACCATCCGATGGACCTACCTCGGCCACACCGCACCCGGCGGTACCTACCCGACCACCGACCTCCCCGCCGACACCCCGCCCACCGAAGTGGCCGACCTGATCACCGCACACCTCGCCATCCACCCACCCCCACCCCCACCACCCCCGACACCACGGACGGCACAGACGACGCGGACGGCACGGACGGCGAGGGCGCGCCTGACAGCGCCGACACGCCCGCCACCGCATAGCCCCGCCCCGGGCGACCAAACGGGCCCCGGCGACCGTCCCACGGGCGGCACCGGGGCCCTACGCGTCCCCCTGACCGGCCACGCGGCCGGGCCGGGGCCACCCGACACGTGCGGCCCCGGCCGGGACGGGCCTCGTGTGACCTCATCGAGACGAGGTTCTTCTCCCCGTTCACGGGAGGTCACCGCGAGGGCCGACCCGCGGCCTGGCCGCGGGCCGGCAACTGCTGGTGAGAAGAGAAAGAAGGAGGAAGACGGAGAGGCAGAAGAGCGGAGAGGCAGTAGACGGGGCATCCACACGAACACGCGCGCACACATATTCCAAGGAGTCGCCTATAGGCGACTCGGGGCGGCCAGCGCAACAGACGAAACCCGCCTGACCTGCGCAAATGACACGCCAGGGGGTGTCGCGATCTCAGCGGCAACACCGAACGCTACAACAAAACGCGACACCGGCCGCGACACCGATCAACCCCCCACCTGCGCAACCCGCAACACCAAACGCGACACCCCTCCGTACCGGACGGGCGGGCGGAAAGGAATGAGGGGCCAGAGGGGGCAGACAGGTGCAAGGGCATGAGACCGGCAACACAGCCAGCCATGAGAACACGCGCACACATATTCAAAAGGAGTCGTCTTTAGACGAGTCGGGCCGTCCAGCGCGCTGTCCGAAAACGGCGTGACCTGCTAAAACGACCCCCGCAGGGGGTAGCGGTCTTAACCGCGCACCGGAACGCTACCCCCATGTCCAGCACGGAAGTCTGCCCCCATTTTCTCACCCTCCTGGAACAAGAGCCCGACCGGATCGGGAGAAGATGCGGTGGGTTTGTCCCTAACACAAAAAAACGAGCAAAACCCCCTAGGGGCCACCCCCCCGCCCCCCCCCCCCACCCGCAGCG